>CAYMYR010000147.1:0-1859 GCA_964394715.1 uncultured Smithella sp. | reverse complement strand
TCTCTAACGGGGTGTCCGCTTTTCCACCCATTCGAAATATGTTTCAATGGCATAGACGGCCTCCTGGATGGTTCCGTAAACGGGAAAGCCGGCCTTGCGCAACGATTTGAACGTATCGATCCTGATGCGTTCTGCTTCCAGGTTGTTTTCCAAAAAGGATATGAGGACGGGAATTACCGGCTTCCTGATGCATTCGGCCATTTTCATGATCGTGTCGGCGCTGTTCTTGATCTGGAGAATCATCTCGGCCTGGATGAGGTATTCGACGTCAAAGTAGGGAATGATCACGTCGATGTTGTCGTCCTGATCCATGGCCTGCATGGTATGCAGCATGACGTTGAGGTCAAAGCCGAAGGCGCCCAGATCGACGGGGTTGGTCGTTGATGTGTTGACGCCCCTGATTTTTTCGTTGATCATCTGCTGTGCGCGGGGTCCCAGCTCGGGAAGCTCGATCCCCGCGGAAACGGCCAGGTCGGCAAATAATACCGAAACGCCGCCGCCCGCGCCCAGAAATCCGACGCGCCTGCCACCCGGGAGTTTTTTTGCGGTACCCAGCATCGCCAGGTTCATCAGTTGCTCAAAGTCGTCCACCAAAAGGCCCCCATGCTGCCGCACGGCCGCGGACCAGATTGCGTAGTTACTGGCCATGGCACCCGTGTGGCTGGCCGCTGCTTTCGAACCCTGCTCCGTTCTTCCGCCCTTGAGGATAAGCACGGGTTTTTTGGCCGTCGTCCTCTTGAGCGTTTTGAGGAATCCGTTGACATTCTTGATGTCTTCGACATAGCAGGCGATGAGGCGGATTCTGTCATCGTCCGCCAGGTACGCCAGGTAGTCCTCCAGCCGCAGGTCGATCTGGTTTCCGTAAGAGACGACTTTGTTGATCCAGATATGGCGGGTCGTGGCCATGGCTACAAAGCTCGATGTAATACCCCCGGATTGCCCCAGGAAGGCGATGGTGCCCGGTTCTTCCTGATCCTTCAGGAGCTTGAAGGACAGCTTCGATTCGAAGCACTGCACACCGATGCAGTTGGGTCCGACGATGCGCAGATGGCCTTTGCGGGCCTCCCGGACCATGTCTTTCTCCATTTGCAGGTTTCCCGTTTCACCGAATCCCGAGGTGAAGAAATGGATGAATTTGATGCCCTTGCGCACGGCGGACCTGACAATGTCGATGGACTGCTCTACGGGTGCGGCCACCAAGGCGTAATCGACCGGTTCCGGAAGGTCGTCTATCGACGGATAGGCCTTGACGCCTGCGACTTCCGGGCGGCGGGGATTGACGGGATAAAGTTTCCCGGCATAACCGTTCATCTGCTGGATCTGGAAATAGGGCATTTTCCCTCCGCCCAGATTGTCCGATGCGCCGATGACGGCTATACTTTGGGGATAAAATAATGCATCAAGATTCATTGCCTTCCTCCTTTACATCTCCGATCGAGATTCCACGGCATCGTTTGATGGGGTGTTTGATTTAATACCTATTCTTTACCTTCCTGTTGCCGGCAGGCCGGTTATCAAATGGCGCTATCTTACAACTTTGCCAATGTGATGCAAGGGGAAATTAAAAAAGATTTTTGGGAAACAGAGGAAGTCTTGTCACCCTCATAGAGGCAGGCTGTGTCGTAATGTCATTGCGAAGGAGCAACAGCGACTGAAGCAATCTCCTAAGTAGCCGAATACACGAGATTGCCACGACGCCTGAGAGGCGTCTCGCAACGTGTGACCTGAAAGGTTATGACCATTCTGCATTGTGACACAGCCTCGAAGGCCGGCATCCAGACGTCGTCCCCGCGAAGGCGGGAATCCAGAACTCTTTAATATTCCTGGATTCCGGGTCGCGCTTCGCTTGCCCGGAATGA
>CAYMYR010000146.1:0-1955 GCA_964394715.1 uncultured Smithella sp. | reverse complement strand
ATTTAATCATTGAATATTAAGAATACAATTTGATTTTCGTCAAGTATAATAATTGGTGCTGTAATTGGTGCATTCTACCAGAGCATCCGCGTCTGAATACCCTGTGCACGCAGGTATGTTTTAATTTCCCGGATGGTGTAGGTCCGGTAATGCACCATCGAGGCAATCAGCGCGGCGTCAGCTTTTCCCTTGGTGAGGACGTTCGCCAGATGTTCGGGCTTCCCAGCGCCTCCGGAGGCGATAACCGGAATGTGAACATTTTCTGAAATAAGAGCTGTTAAATCAAGCTCATAGCCATCCTGCATCCCGTCCGCATCAATGGAATTGAGGCAGATTTCCCCCGCGCCCAGGCTTTGGGCCTCTTTTGCCCACCAAAGCGCATCGATGCCGGTAAATATTCTGCCTCCTTCAATCACAATTTCATAGCCCGAAGGCGTCTGGCTGCAGACATCCACTTTCTTAACGTCCATACCCAGAACAACACACTGGCTGCCGAACGCCCTGGCACCCTGCGCAATGATTTCCGGTTCGATCACTGCCGCCGAATTGACGCTTACTTTTTCCGCCCCGGCCCCGATGACCCTGCGCATGTCTTCCAGGTTGCGGATACCGCCGCCCACCGAAAAGGGAATAAAAATGGTTTCCGCCACGCGCCTCACTACATCAATCATGATGTCCCGCTTGTCCGATGACGCCGTAATGTCATAGAAGACTATTTCGTCCGCACCCTGTTCGTAGTACTCGCGGGCGGCCTCCACCGGATCACCGATATCGATGTTCCCCTTGAATTTAATACCCTTGGTTAGCTTGCCGTCGCGGACATCCAGGCAGGGAATAATTCGTTTAGAGATCATGACAACCTCGCAAAATGTCCATATACAATTGTTTTTTTCATTTTCATGGATTTGAGACCTTTGCATAACGATATAAAACCAGTAATGTTGTCACGCGTGCCCTCGCGTGACCTTCAGGTTATTAGGGTATTCCCGCGAAAACGGGAATCCAGTCTTTGAAATTCTTTGCTAGATTCCCGCTTTCGCGGGAATGACAGCAAAATGGCATTTCTCAAAGGCCTCAATTTATCAATCACTACCCTTCCACAAACAGAAATTTTTCAGAATCTGCAGACCGGGCCTGCCGCTTTTTTCCGGATGGAACTGCATGGCAACCAGATTCTTTACGGCCATCACCGAGCAAAAACTTATCCCATAATCGGTTATGCCCAAAACTGCCGTTTCATCCTCCGGCGACGGATAATAGGAATGCACAAAATAAAACTCCGCTTCTTTTGGCACATCTTCAAACAACGGATGCGATCGCTTGAATGCCACGCTGTTCCAGCCCATGTGCGGTATTTTGAGCGCCCGTCCAGCCTCTTCCAGAAGATCGGGAAACCGTCTGGTCGAACCGGCAATCAGGCCGATGCATTCGGTATGGTTTTCTTCGGAGTAATCAAGGATAATTTGAGTGCCAAGACAGATGCCCATAATCGGTTTGCCTGTCTGGAAACACGCTTTCAGCCATGCATGCAGTTTCTTCTGCTTCAGATAAGCCATCGCCTCACCCGCCGCACCTACACCCGGAAAAATAACATGTGTAGCCGAATCGAGCATTTTTGTATCATGTGTAATGATATACTCCCGCCCGATGCTGTGAAGCGCGCGCGCTACACTCGTAATATTTCCGGCATTATAGTCGATAATGGCAATCATCTCTTTAATCCTTCGGCAACAGTCATAACCGTTTCCGAAGACTTACTAGCAACTTTTATGCTCAAGCGCCAATATTTTTTATGTGGGGGCTTAATCATACAAACCATCTGCTTCAGTCATGTTTGGGCTGTTGCCCAAATATCCTTTTCGTTCGCCTGAAAGCGTTTTGAATAAATCTAAAGCTTGCGAAAGGTAATGACAAAACTCGCCTGCGGCTCAAACAATTGTCATTACTGATCTTTC
>CAYMYR010000145.1:0-2048 GCA_964394715.1 uncultured Smithella sp. | reverse complement strand
GCGCTGAAAAACATTCCCCTTTTGGGATATCTTTTTAAAGTGGACAGCAAGGGCGAGTCGATGGAGGAAGTCCTCATCTTCATCACACCGCATATCCTGCAGGTGGCCAGTGCGGACAAAAAAATGTCCCCGGCCGTCCCGGACGACGATCTATCAGGGAAAACGGAAAGCAATTAAGGTCGATGTTTGAAAAATGGAATATTTTAATCTGCTTGAATTCAAGAGAGAGCCGTTTTCCAACTCGCCGGAGCCCGAGTTTCTCTTCGCCGCGCCACAGCATAATATCTGCCTGCAACGGTTGGAGCTAGCCGTTCGTTTAAGGCGCGGACTTAATATCGTAATCGGCGCTGTCGGTACGGGAAAAACAACCCTGTGCCGTAAGCTCATTCAGAATTTAGCAATGCCTGTCGCCGGTGACGCGCCTGTCGTGGAAACCTTTCTGCTCATGGATCCGGCAGTCGCCGGACGTTTGGATTTTGTCCGGACAGTAGCATCGATTCTTGGAATTTCCGATGTTGGGGAGGGCGACAGCGAGTGGCAGATCAAGGAGAAAATCAAAAACTTTCTTTTCGAACAGGGAGTTCAGGAACAGAAAAATATCGTTCTGGTGATTGACGAAGGGCAAAAAATTCCCGATGAATGCCTGGAAATCCTCCGTGAATTTTTAAATTACGAAACCAACAGTTTTAAACTTCTGCAGATTGTTATTTTTGCCCAGCCCGAATTGCGTAAAAACCTTGCCGCGCGGGAGAATCTTCTGGACCGTGTCAACTATCTGTACCATTTAAAGCCGCTTTCTTTCCTGCAGACGAAAGCCATGATTGAGCATCGGATTTCCATTGCCAGTATTGAACCTGATCGTCGGCCGCTTTTCACCATGGGTGGAATGGTTGCCATTTATCTGGCCACGATGGGTTATCCCCGTAAAGTAGTTTCCCTTTGCCATCAGGTCTTGCTCATGATGATGATTCGCGGGAAAAAAAAGGCAGGTTGGGTCCTGGTCAGAAGCTGTCAAGGGAGTCCGTCCGTTAGAGGGGGCCGAAGGGTTTCCTGGGCGGCGTTGGGTCTTGTATCGTTGACCGTTATTGTGTTTTTTGCATTGAGTTATCGGGCGAGGTTGTTCGATAATATCGGCCAAACGCCACATCGGCCTGTTCTATCCGTGATAGGCGTCCCGAAAGAATCTGCTGCGATGGCTCCGGCACAATTAAGCCGCCATGAAACTCGTGTGCAGACGGTTTATACCGCGGCGCCGGCGCCGTCTGCAGATAGTCAATTTTCCAAACAAACGGAAAACATTCCTGAATCGGCGAAGATTTCTGCAGTGGATGAGAAAATACCCGACTATCTAGGCACTCTTTCCATAAAAAAAGGAATGACCGTCTGGCAGGTTCTTGAAACTGTTTACGGGAACAACAGGCAGGATGTGACGAGGCGTTTTGCTGAGGCAAATCCTCAAATTAAAAACATGGATTTCATGATGCCGGGCACCGTGATTCAACTGCCGGCGGAACCGGGAAACACACGTCTGATGAAACCTGAAACGATTCTGGTTTTACTGGAAAAAAGCAGGAACCTGGAAATTGTCTATGAGTCATATCTGGGAAAAAAGAATTTAAACGGCATGGGGGAAATCCTGTTTGTTCCTTTCTGGAATCAGAAGGACGGTTGTTATTTTGCCATTGTTCTGAATCAAAATTTCAAAAGTCTGGAAGAAGCAGGGGAAGCTATTCGGCAACTGCCGCTGGAATTGGCCGCATCGGTTCAGGTTTTGTCTCAATGGGGCAGCGACACGGTATTTTTCAACACCCGGCTTGCCGCTAACTGAGGCGAATGCAGCATGGAGGTTTGATGAGAGTTAAAAAACGTTTAGGTGAAATGCTGGTTGAAAGCGGTCTGATTACCGAGGAGCGCTTGAAACAGGCCCTGATCGATCAGAAAAAAGCCGGCCTGAAGCTTGGTCAATTCCTCACACGCCTGGGAATTGTCAGTGAACAGCAGATCATTGAACTGTTGAGCAAACAGCTCAAGATCGCCAAGTATCATCC
>CAYMYR010000144.1:0-2087 GCA_964394715.1 uncultured Smithella sp. | reverse complement strand
TTTTGTTATCATACTGCACCTCCCATTCTTTGCTCGGCGAGGTCTTTGGGGTTTGGGTATTATAAAACTTTACCGAAACAAATGGGAATTTTATTCTTCGAGGGAGGCGCTGAAAGCACCTACTACTTTTGTGTTGTGCCCAATTGTCAAGACTGTGGATTACGGATGGAAAGAGAGATAAAAAGATTAAGGCTTGTCATCATGTTGCATTTTTTCATATAAATCAGGGTACAGTTTTTTTAAACAATCATCACAAATCCCATGACTGAATTCGACATCTAAGTGGTCTTTTATGTATACTTCTATCTGGGTCCAGTAACCCTCGTCAGTACGAATTTTTTTGCAGGAGGCGCATATCGGAAGCAGGCTGCTTAACGTCTTGACTTCCTTCAGTGCCTTTTGAAGTTCCCGGATAAGTTTCTCACGCTCTTTTTCCGCCTGTATGCGATCGGTGATATCGCTGTATACACCTTCAATTCCCAGGATATTCCCCGCGTTGTCGTGGAAGAACTGGATGTTTGCCGAAACAATGACCGGTTGACCATTGTCCCTGCGTTTAAGCATTATTTCCTGCCCTGTAACTTTTCCGCATCTCTGAAGCATTTCCAGGTGATGTTGTGCTTCATTTGGATCAAAATAAAAATCGCTGCTGATTTTCAGACCGATTATTTCTTCTGTGGAAGAGCAGCCCAGGGTGTAAGCAGCGGAGGGAGATGCGAAAGTGATGGTGCCGTTTAGATCAGCACGGAAGACAACATCCTGCAGGTTGTTGACGATCGTGCGGAATTTCTCCTCGCTTTCCTTTAGTGCCTCCGCCACCGCCTTGCGATCCGTAATGTCCATGATGTTGCCCGTGACGCGGACAACCTTGCCGTTTTCCATGACTGGCTTGCCAATGGTTCTCACCCAGATGCGTTCGCCACTGGCCCGGATGAAACTGAGTTCCAGATCGTACGGTTCGCCTGTTTCAACGGCCCTGCGAAAATTCCTTTCGATTACTGCTTCATCCCTCGGAGAATAAAAGGAGATATTTTTTGTTACATTGTTGGGATCATAATCCTTCCCGACCCCGTGAATTCGATAAACCTCGTCGGTCCAAGTGATTCGGCCTGTAGCCGCATTATATTCCCAGCCGCCAACCCGGGTAACGGCTTCCGTTTCCGCCAACAGTCTGCTGATCCTCTCAATCTCTTCCTCTCGGCGCTTTTGTTCCGTCATATCCGTGGCAATGCTGAATAATACATTCTCGTTGCCCCACTTCCCCAGCTTAGCGTGCACCCACAATGGCAGGATAGTACCGTCCTTCCGGATATGAGCCACTTCAAAAGCCGCTTCCCCGTTTTGCCGGATCACTTCCATCCGGGCGGCCATGAGTTCGCTGCTAGTCGGGATATCGATATCTTGGAGCTTTAGAGAGAGAAACTCTTTCCGGGAATAGCCGTGCAAATCAAACGTCTTTTGGTTCGCATATAGGAAACGACCGGCAAAATCATGGACTGTAATGGAGGCCGGAGCAATATCAACGAGGTCGTTGAGAATCCTGAGCCGTTCCTCGCTCAGTGTCCTTAGCCAAGCTCTCGCAGCATCTATATCGTAAAACCATTCAAATCTCAGGCCAGCATTTATTATTGCATTCTTATAGGAATCGTTTTCTGGAATGTCAACCATTGCGGCTTCAATCTCATAAATAACGGAATGGTGATTCCTGACATAACGATAGATTTCCGTCTCATCTAAACGTCCTTTAAGGGCACGAGCATCAATTATTACTTTCTTTGAGTTATTTGCTTTTATGATAGCGTCCACTTCATTTGACATATTTTCAAAGACACTACCTATTGCATTGCCTGTTATTGAAATTTCAAGGATTCCCTCATTCACAGATGATGAGATTTGATACTCTGCTCGATTTTCCATTTATGAAAGCCTTGCCTTAAAAATAGTTAATAAATCTATTGAATATTTCCAGCGTTCACAACTGTTATAATTTTATAACAAAAGTATTCGGATTTCATCCTTTTCTTTGATTATTCCCGATTAAAAGGGTGTATTTTTCTTATAGTTGACGATTTGGTTGTTTCAGGAAG
>CAYMYR010000143.1:0-2199 GCA_964394715.1 uncultured Smithella sp. | reverse complement strand
AAGGGCAAAATATGGAAAATCAAGCTCGTCTGCCCTGCTGCATTCTCCTTAGCCAATAACGAAGAAGTTTTATATATAATGAATAAAATTTTATTTTTTTAATATGAAGCAGATTAAACAATCGAAGTTCCATCCCAATCCGATACTAAAGTTAATGGATCAGGTACGCGAGGTCCTCCGGTATCATCATTATTCATATCGCACGGAGCAGACCTATTGTCAATGGATTCTTCGTTATATCCATTACTTCGGAGGGAAAACCCATCCGAAACTCCTCGGAGCAAAAGACATCGAGGCGTTTCTTTCACATCTGTCAACCGTTGACCAGGTGACCGCCTCAACGCAAAGGCAGGCGCTCAATGCGCTGGTCTTCCTTTATAAACAGGTTCTGGATCTGAAGCTGGAAGAGGAAATCACCCCGGCGCGCAGCAAACGTTCGGCCCGTCCACCCACGGTTATGACTCAGCAGGAGGTTCAGCGGCTTCTTTCCGTTATAGAAGGCAAACCGGCGCTCATGGCAAAGCTGATCTACGGCAGCGGCATGAGATTGATGGAATGCCTTCGCCTTCGTGTTCAGGACATCGACTTTGGACAGGGCCTGATCTTCGTTCGGGGCGGCAAGGGCGGCAAAGACCGGACAACCGTTTTGCCAAAGAACGTGCGTGACGAGATGATGCGGCAGATTGCTGCAGTCAAGGCGCTTCATCATAAAGATCTGGAGGAAGGTTTCGGCGAGGTTTATGTTCCGGAAGCATTGCTCAGAAAATACCCCAAAGCGTCACGGTCAAGCGGTTGGCAGTGGGTATTTCCCGCGAAAAACATCTCAGTCGATCCGAGGTCCGGAAAAAAAATGCGACATCACGTTCTTGAATCCGCCCTGCAGAAAGCGGTGAAGCGGGCTGCAGAGAAAGCCGGAATTGACAAAAAAGTCGGCTGCCACACTCTGCGCCACAGTTTTGCGACGCACATGCTCGAAAACGGTGTGAACATCCGTGTTCTCCAGGAACTGCTTGGCCATGCGGATGTCAAGACTACAGAGATTTACACGCATGTCATGGCCCGCGATATCCGCGGACTGCAGAGTCCGCTTGACCGCCTCTGAATGGAAAGCAAGTAGACTATGATGAAAAAATTATTTTATAAAATTATGCTTTATCTATCGCATAAGCTGGGGCTGTGGTTTTTCCGCACGTTGTCCTGGTTTATTGCCACCGGCTACTTTTTCCTGTTTCCGCTGCGCGTGAAAGAGAGCGTCAGATTCTATCGCGCGCTTTTCCCCGAAAGGGGTTTTGCATACGCCCTGTATTGCGCCTGGAAGCAGTTTCATAATTTTACGGATGTCTATACCCACCGATTTATTCCATGGGCGGGCGAGAAGGCCGAATTTGTCCGTGAGGGATGGGAGCATCTGGACGAGGCCGTGGCCGCAAAGACCGGGGCGATCGTTGTGATGTCGCACATTGGCAACTGGGAACTGGCCGCCGAGCGGCTCAACCAAAAAGGGCTGCCGATCATGCTTTTCCTGGGGGCCAAACACAAGGAACAGGTGGAGGGTATTCAGAAAGAAAAACTGGCGCAAAAGGGCATCCGGATTGTTGCAACGGATGAAAAGGAAAAGTCGCCGTTTGCCCTGCTGGAAGGGATCAACTTTCTGCGCGAAGGAGGCATTGTGTCGATGACAGGCGACCGTCTGTGGGGGGATCAGAGTTACGTCACCGCGGATTTCCTGGGACATGAAGTGCGGCTGCCTGATACGCCGCACCTGTTTGCCCTGATGACCGGCGCTCCGCTCATGACGTTTTTTGTGTATCAAAAATCGCAGGGCATTTATCACATCAAGGTTTCCAAAGGAAGAAAGGTGGTTGCTGCAACCAGGGCGGACCGGAAAAAGGCGGTTTTGGAATCCGTGCAACTGTATGCCGATGATCTGGCGCGTTTTGCTTCGGAGCATCCTTACGAATGGCATCACTTCGAGCCGTTTCTTGGCAAAAAAATCAATAAAATTAAATAAATGATCTCCAGCGAGAATTTGCTTTGCTGTGTATCAATTTTATTGTATGAAGCGGGGTCGATTACGGGAATCAGGGGCCTGATATGAAGGGAAATGTGCCCGACTGACGGAGGCAGAGTAATATCTTTGCATAATACCTGCGGTGTCATAACCTAGACAGTTAATCGTTTCATCTTCTTGTCATTTCG
>CAYMYR010000142.1:0-2365 GCA_964394715.1 uncultured Smithella sp. | reverse complement strand
GCGGTGAGATCCGTGTTGCAAGTGAATGGGGGAAAGGAAGTACGTTCAGCCTGATCTTGCCTAGAGGCACTCAGGCATCGTCATAAGACGGTCAATTATTGAAAAAATATGATAAAATATTTAAAAATAACATTTTTTCACGATGGAAGCTGCTCAAGCAGGTAAAGGTCACAGATTGGATGGTGAGAACTCTTTTTGCGCGTAATGAACAGGAGGTGACCATTGTCTAAAAAATCTTTTTGTCGAACTGCCATGGCGGTTCTTTTCATTATCCTTGTCTGCACTGTGTCAGCCATCCTCTGTGGTGAAATAGGCTACGCAAGGACGCAGGAAATCGCTGCAAAAGAGAAAATTGAAAGTGATCAGAATCAGCTAAAAAAGCATCTTCTGGTCATTACATCACAGCCATATCATACGGACTGGTTCGGGACACTGGATTCATCCCTGCGTAAAAAACTTTTTTCCAGTCTGTCTGCCGACAGCAAGATCAGTTACGAATATATCGGCAGTGAGAGTCTGACCGACCAGGATTATGATATTAAATTTACAGATCTGCTCCATGAAAAATATGCCAGAATAAAACTGGACATGGTCATTGCCGTCATGCCCGTCAGCAGCCAGTATATCCTTGACCACGGTGATTCCATCTTCCCGCAAATGCCGGTTGTTTTTGTTTTGCCGTCAAAAAAGCAGATTCCGGTAATATCCGGAAGACCGCATTCCGGGCTGGTGAGGAGTGCGGAAGATGCCATCCCGGAGTCGATTGAAAGGATCCGTGCGCTTTTTCCTGACACGAAGCATCTTGTTGTTGTTTCTGGCAGCGGCGCAGATGACCTGAATTATCAAAAAGTTGCCCAGGATTATCTTGGAAACAAAAAATGGCCCAAGACCGTGGAATGTCTGAAAGGCCTGCCTGCCGTGGAACTGGCCGAAAGGCTGGAGAAACTTCCCCCGCAGTCTGCCGTCCTGATGCTGACTTATCTCATTGATCGGAATGGCATGCCCCTGACGACCGTGCAGGTTATGAAAACTATATCAGAACGTACAAATGCCCCCATTTTCAGTTTTTACGATACGGTGATGGGGCTTGGGATTGTCGGCGGCAAGCTGACCAGCGCTGAGGCTTATGGAGAAGCGGCCGCAGATGCTGCGTTGAAAATGTTCAGGGGAGGACCCGGTCTGCCGCTTGTCGATATTGTTGCCGAGGCCCGTGATATCTATGACTGGCGCCAGCTTGAAAAATGGAAAATACCGGAAGACCGCCTTCCGCAGAGAAACGAAATCCGTTTCCAGCCTTATTCCTTCTGGAAAGAAAATAAGGGCAAGGTGATTCTGGCGTCGGGCTTCATTTTTCTGCAGACGTTTCTCATTCTGATGCTGCTCTTTAATCTGATCAAGAGAAAGAAAGCGGAAGCGGCGCTTGTTGCATCGGAGAGAAAATATCGGGACATATTTGATAATTCCATTATGGGCATTTATCAGAGTACGCCGGAGGGGAGATTTCAGAATGTCAATCCAGCATTAGTTCGATTATTAGGCTATGAGACATCCGAACAGCTTCTTCGGGATATCAATGATATTCAGAAGGATGTTTACGTCAATCCCGAAGACCGAAATCGAATTAAAAAGCTTTTTGAACAGGAAGATACTGTCAGAAAATTTGAGGCACAGTTCAAGATCCGGAATGGTTCACATTTGTGGACATCCATTTCCGGCAGAGCTATTCGGGATGAAAAGGGCAAAGTCCTCTTCTATGAGGGGACGATTGAAGATATTGATCAGAGAAAGCGGGATGAAATTGAACTTGCCAATTATCGCGATCATCTGGAAAAACTGGTGGAGAGACGGACAGAGGAACTTGCCTCGGCAATCGAAAAATTAAAGATCAGTGAAGAGCGCTTTGGTTACGCTCTGGAGGCCTCCAAAGACGGCCTATGGGATTGGGATGTACAAACAAACAAGAGTTACGTGAATCCCGCTTATCATACAATGCTGGGTTACGAACCAGGTGAACTCGGTTCGGATATACAAAGCCACTGGATTGACCTGATGCATCCCGAAGACAGGGAAAGGGTCCCGGAGCTTGCCAAAAAGCGGCTTGAAACGGAAGGCGGGTATGAAATTGAATTCCGGCTGAGGACCAAAGATGGCGACTACAAGTGGATTTTAAGTCGTGGCAAGGTTGTGGCCCGTGACAAAAACGGTCAACCAGCCCGTGCAGTCGGCACGCATACCGACATGACCCTGTATAAGCAAATGGAAATTGAACTGCGCGAAGCTATTGAAGAACTTCGCCGTGCCAAGGAACGCGCCGAATCAGCGGACCGGTTGAAGTCGGCCTTTTTGGCGACGATGTCTCACGAGC
>CAYMYR010000141.1:0-2437 GCA_964394715.1 uncultured Smithella sp. | reverse complement strand
CATGGTCGCGGATTTTGCCATGATAAACATCAACCAGGTACGCAATCTGCTGAAATGTATAAAAAGAAACCGCCAGCGGCAGAATGATTGTGGGCGGTGCGAAGGCGATACCCGTCGCTTCCGCAAGATTTTCCGCAAAAAAACCGGCATACTTGAAATAGCCGAGCAATCCGAGGTTTGCCGCAATTCCCAAAGCGAGAAGTCTTTTCGAACCGCGGCTGACCAGTATGCCCCATCCGTAATTAAAAAGAATGGACGCAAAAATCACAGAAAGGAAAATCGGGTTCCACAAACCGTAAAAAAGGAGGGAGGCAATAACCAGCCAGGCGATGGCCCATGTATGGCGACCGCTGCGTCCGATCAGAAAAAACCCCGCAGCTGCTATCGGAAGAAAAAGCAGAATGAAAGAATAGGAATTAAAAAGCATGGGGAGCAAACCTCCTCATGTGCAATGAGCATACCATCGTCAGGACAATGTCCGCGCACAGATGCCAGACCCTCACACACCTGCCCGGCAACAACGGCATGACCGCATCAACCAAACCTCTCATGGAATCCCCATTATTTTTTTGATCTCCGCGGCGTACAAACGGCCCGCCACCTTCCCTCCATAGTTTGTATAGTGGCTGATCGGCAGGCCGGATTTCTCCACCTGGAGGATTCTTTTCAGTCGATAACGATTCAGAAGCACTGACGGATCAAGAAACGGAATCCCTTTTTCCTGCGAAATACTGCGCAGAAGATCAATCAGAACCGCTCTTCTGGCAATGCTCCCCGGTACCGGGACCGAAAGGTCTTCACGGGAAGTATCAGAGGCCGGCGGAAACCAGCCGCGAATCCAGTTCATCACTTTCTTTCCCTTTTCTACCGGGGGACCGGGATAACCGGAAGTAACCGGCGCATTGATGTGCGAAACGATAAGCATTTTTCTGGGATAAATAAAATTCATGATCTCGGAAATGTCCTGTTCAATTTCCTGTCTGTCCTGATAGCTCACCACCGTTTCCCGAATGATTTGTTCAGGTGTCTGTTTATAAAAATCATGTCGCCTGTCCGTTGCCAGATGGTGCATATAATAACCCTGATAAAGATATTTTGTCACGGAACAGATTTCAATCATAAAAAGATCCGCTTCCCGGAATTGTTCCAGAAACACGCTGGAACTGGCCACCGGCTGGCGGTTCAGAAGCGACGTGCGGAAACAGTAGCGGTTGACAGAATCGGGAATCTCTATCTGACGGGTGATAAACCGGAAAAGTTGCAGAATCTCCTTTGTTGTGTGGACAAACGAAATGGCATTGTCAAAATCAGTGCAGGGGAAATGATCTCGGGTAAATGCGATCCTGCAAGTTCCGAATAGAGCAACCTTTATGTTTCTCTTTTGATCCGTCATCCGTTATACCGTTATTTACAGGCCGTCAACCGGCTTCTACCGAAAAGGTTTGATTTGGTGCTGGTGTATACATTGATTGCCCGTATATGTCAAACCGGCCTGTCCGATACACACTCGTGCCGAAAGACTCCCGTAAAAACCCATCCTGCAACTCAGTGTATATTCTTCTTCCCGGGTCTTGCAAACCGGCGTAGTTCAGTATATAAGCCGCTAATTATCATCGTTCATCCAGGTAAAAAAAGCACTGTCTTTATGGATTGCAAACTACCGGGACAAGCTTGACTCTGCCGCGGAAATGGGAAAGGAATCGAAGGGGTGGGGAGAATAGATAGTAAAATTGTTCACTCGCATTAAAAGGAGAGAACTATGAAGCTGTTAAGATATGAGAACCTGCAGGAGCGCATCATTGAAATCAGGGGACAAAAAGTATTGCTGGACTCGGATGTCGCCGCAATATACGGTGTTGAGACAATGCATCTCAATCAGGCAGTTAAGAGGAATCCCGACAAATTTCCCCCGGGATACATCATTCATCTGAATAAAGAGGAGTGGAGCGGGGTGACATCACAATTTGTGATATCACCTAAAGGTGGCGGCAAGGTGAGGGCTCCTAATGCCTTCACCGAAAAAGGTTTGTATATGCTTGCGACCATCCTTAAAAGCCGGCAGGCTGTTCAGGCGACCCTGGCGATCATCGAAACGTTCGCCAAGATCAAGCAGCTGTCCCGCAACATAAGAGAGTTGTCGTCTGTTCAGGACAAGGACAGGCAGAAATCCCTGCTTCAGGAAGGCGGCGAACTGATCGAGGACGTGTTTGGCGAGGATCTGGAAACAAGCGGCACGGAAACATCCATTGAAATAAATTTCGCAGTTGTCAAATTCAAGCACACCGTCCAGAAAAAGAAAAAAAAGGCCTGACGACGGTATATCGGGTTAATGTCCGGACGAATTAGTGCAGAAAGTATCTTTTATTCTATTTACGCGGGACAAACATGCTGTTTAATTCTTACGCCTTCATTCTGATTTTTCTGCCTCTGGCCGCCA
>CAYMYR010000140.1:0-2554 GCA_964394715.1 uncultured Smithella sp. | reverse complement strand
TAGATTTGATCATTGGCAGTATCCTGAAATAGAAGAAGGCAAACCGACAAAATACAATTGGGTTGTGCAGGGTGTTGCTGGATTAAAATTAGGGTATAAGACAGATATCGGAGCATATACATATATTAACGCAAAATACGGTGTGATCATCGAAGATTTTGTTCAAATCGGATCGCACTGCTCAATTTATTCCATATCCACGATTGACAAGAAGCAAGGGGAAGTTGTGTTGAAGAAAAACTGCTGTATTGGATCGCACAGTGTCGTGATGCCTGGTGTTACGATTGGTGAAAATTCAGTTATTGGGGCTTTTAGTTTTGTCAATCAGAATATACCGGATAATGTGCGTGCATACGGTGTGCCGGCAAAGGTTGTCGGTACTGTGGATCTTAAGGAGCAAATAGAATGAAACTGCCTGACTGGTGGACAAACCGGCTGCAGACCGATTATACCCCCCGGGGTCTTTTTTTTAGGGTGGCTGCAGATCTTGCCTTGAGCAACCTGGGATTGTTCATCGGGATCCTGACGACTGTTGCGTACAAGGGGTTTACCTGGTCGGAGACGTCCCGGGAGTTTTTTCAACAGATGTTTCTGCGGGTCTGGCTGCCTAATGTGCCCATTTTGACGACCTGTTGTCTTTTCGCCTATTGCATCAACGGGCTCTACCGGGGTACAAGAGGTGTGCCTTATCTGGGCCGCGTTCTCAGTGTCATCAAGGCGGTGGGTACGGCTTTCCTTTTGTTTCTGTTATGGGTTTATCTGACAGGAACTTTTGTGCCACGCAGCACACTGCTTGCCGGGTGGGTTTCCATTTTTACATTTATTCTTCTGAGTAGATTGCTGGCAACCGCTTTCTTCCGGAATTACCAGATTATGCCTTCAGCAAATTACGATTTACGTATTGAAAAAATTGTACGGGAATTAACATTGCTTTCTCAGCAGGATGGCTGGATGCCGCCGGAAAGTCTTTCCCCCAAAACCGCCTGGCCTTACTTTGCGGATAGTGAAATTCTGGCTGTTGCGGCTGTGTTGAGATCCGGTAAAATTAATCAATGGACCGGCAATGAGGTGAATGTTTTTCAGGATGAATTTGCTGCCTACTGCGGTGTGAAACATGCCATCGCGCTGGCAAATGGTTCTGTTGCCCTGGATCTCGCACTTTATGGGCTGGATATCGGTGCCGGGGATGAGGTGATTGTTACACCAAGAACATTTGTTGCTTCAGCAAGCTGCATAACCCTGCGGGGTGCAAAACCGGTTTTTGCCGATGTTGATCCGGAAAGTCAGAACATCACGGCGGAATCGATTGCTAAAGTGATCACGCCAAGAACGCGGGCGATCATTGCTGTTCACCTTGCGGGATGGCCATGTGATATGGATTCTATAATGGAAGTTGCGGGAAAGCATCATCTGAAGGTGATAGAAGACTGCGCCCAGAGTCATGGCGCAATTTATTACAGCCGCATACAGGGCCGGGCTTCAACAATTGATCATGGTCAGCCGTTAGAAAAAGAATGGCCGCGTCTTTATCCGCGTTTTACCGGAAGCATGGGCGACCTTGCAGCCTTCTCCTTCTGCCAGGACAAGATCATGACTACAGGCGGCGAAGGAGGCATGCTTGTGACAAATGATGACGCTCTTTGGGAAAAGGCATGGGCGTTCAAAGATCATGGCAAGAGTCATGACGCGGTATACCACCGGCAGCATCCGGCGGGGTTTCGCTGGCTGCATGAATCATTCGGGACCAATGGACGGTTAACGGAGATGCAGGCGGCTATAGGGAGAATTCAGCTAAGGAAGCTTCAGGAATGGGTCAATGCAAGAAGGCGTAACGCCATGATCCTGACAGAGGCATTTCTTAAAATGCCGGGATTAAGGGTGACGAATCCTCCGGAGAATATAAGACACTCGTATTACAAGTATTATGTTTTTGTCCGGCCCGAGCGTTTAAAGGAAGGATGGAACAGGGACAGGATTATGAACGAATTGGCTGCGGCCCGTATACCCTGCTTCAGTGGAAGTTGCAGTGAAGTGTATCTGGAAAAGGCCTTCGATGGCAACGGCCTGCGGCCTGCAATGCGCCTGCCTGTGGCAAAGGAACTGGGTGAAACCAGTCTGATGTTTCTGGTTCATCCGACGTTGTCATCAAAAGATATGAATAATGTTGCCAGTGCTGTGGAAAAAGTGATGCAACAGGCGACGAGGTAAGCAAGGTTCAAAGGTAAAGGGGCAAGGAACAAGGTCAAAGGAATTTCCTCCCCCGGTGCCCCCTCCAAAGGGGGATAGAAGGACCGCTTCGACAGGCTCAGCGACCGGAAAGACAAGGGGCAAGGTGAAAGGCCAATATTCAAGAATTAAATCCTTATAGTTTTATTATTATGAGAAATCACTTGGAGCGCTACACATGATATTTCGTCTTGACATGTCGAATTTTCATGGTAAAAGTATGCCATGCAGATAATAAGAATCGATGAAATTAGACAATTAAATCAGCGCTTCCGGAATAACCCTGTTGTTGCTATCCTTGGGGCAAGGCAATGCGGCAAAACTACCC
>CAYMYR010000139.1:0-2589 GCA_964394715.1 uncultured Smithella sp. | reverse complement strand
TATTGATGACGCAGCTTGATATATTTATGAAAACAAGTTATATGAACAATCAACGATCTATGATTTCTGATATCAATAAGGTTTGAATATGACTTCAAAAGAACCGGAAAAATGGCTGAAGGTTGAAATAAGAGCGTCTGCGGAAATGATTGATGCCATAAGTAATTTTCTGGACGAGACCGGCGCGCAGGGAGTCTTTTCCGAGTCATTGATGCCGCCGGGAGCCGACGATTTTCCCGAGGCGGAGGGTTTTGAAGTCATCAACGCGTTTTTTCCGGCGGATGTCCGCAGCGAAAAACGGATTTATACCATACGCAAATATTTGAAGAGCCTTGAGGAAATATTTCCCGAAGCGACTGCCCCGTCACTTGAAACGGAGATCATTACGGATCCGGATTGGGGAGAACAGTGGAAAAAGTATTTCAAGCCCATTCGCGTCTGTAAAAATATCGTCGTCAAACCGACCTGGGAGAGATATGCCCCGGAAAGCAGAGACATTGTGGTTGAAATCGATCCGGGAATGGCATTTGGCACCGGTCAGCACGCATCAACAAGGATGTGTATGGAAGCGATTGAGGATATCATCCTGAAAGACCGGTCCATCACGGATTGGAAAGTTCTTGATGTGGGCTGCGGCACGGGAATCCTGGGTATTACTGCGGCCAGAATGGGAGCTCAGGATGTGGTTTGCGTGGACAACGATCCCAAGGCGACTGAAATTGCGGCCGAGAATGCTGTTATCAACTCCGTTGCTGACCGTTTGCGTATTGTAAATGAAGATGCCATGCGCGTCAAAGAACCGCGAAATCTGATCATTGCAAACCTGACGGCAAAATTACTGCTGAAGATGCGCACGCACCTGGTAAGGCTTTTGATGCCCGGCGGCTACATGATTATTTCCGGAATCATTGAACCCGACATCCCAGCGATGGAAGAACATTTCATTGTTGCTCCTCTTGAACTTCAGGATAAACGCACCGAAAAGGAATGGGTCTGTTACGTTCTCAAGAATCATTCGGCAGACGAAAAATCCTGATTATGGCCGGATGCTAAAAATCTTTCGAGGAACATTTGGCTTTGACCTTACCCAGAATATACAGTTCAGAAACTCTCCAGAATGCTTCAACCTGTCTGTTAGGTAAGGATAATCTCAGGTATACAAAAACGGTGCTTCGTCTCAGGCCGGGAGACAGGATCATTGTTTTTGACGGATATGGACATGAATATGAAGCGTACATTGATCGATTCGGAACCTCGGATGTGCTTCTGAAGCTGGAGAAACAGTTTCCGGAAATAAAGAGGAAAATAAGCCTTACGCTGGCACAGGCGATTCCGAAAGCCGGCAAAATGGATTTGATTGTTAAAACCGCGGCTGAACTGGGTACGGACGTTATTGTTCCTTTTCTGTCCGCCCGGTCGGTAAGCCGCATCGAAGGGGAAAAAGCTTCGCTGAAAGTGGCCCGCTGGCAAAAGATTGTCCGCGAGGCGGCCCGTTGCACGCGCAGTATGCTTGTAACTGTTGTCGAGCCGGTGTTGTCTTTTGCCGACATGCTATTCCGGGCGGAACCCGGCGACCGGAAACTGATTTTCTGGGAAGAAGAAGATCAGACGAGCATCCGGGATGCGCTCAATGAGAAACAACATGCGGGTGCTGTCCGCTATTTCATTGTTGTGGGTCCCGAAGGTGGTCTGTCGCGCGATGAGGTTAATCTGGCCAAAGAGGCGGGTTTTGTTTCCGTGAGCCTGGGCAGGCAGATTTTAAAAGTGGAAACGGCCGCTGCGGCCATTTTGTCTATTATCCAGTATGAGAAAGGCATATTCAGTCAGGCGGGGGAGGAAGAAAGATGACAACATACCCGTATGCAGGATTCTGGCGGCGTTTTGTCGCCTATGCGATCGATACGTTCATTATTTTTGTTGTTTTTTTAATTCTGACGATCGTGGCCGGTATTGCCTATTTTACCGGAGCTGTGTCCGGTGACGGTCAGATTTTGATTGACGAACTGAACCATCCTGAACGTCTCGGCCCGATTGGAATTTTCATCCTGTCATCCTACACTTTTTTGTTTATCGCCTATTTTACGTATTTTCAGGGACTGAACGGCCGGACGCCAGGCAAAAAACTGCTGGTTCTTCAGGTCGTGCATACTGACGGCCGCCCAATCTCTTTCGGTACCGCCTTTTTAAGGTCGGTAGGTTATCTGGTTTCCAGCCTGATGTTTACAATACCCCTGGGTTATATCTGGGCGGCTTTTGATAAAAAAAAGCAGGCCTGGCATGATAAAATTGCAGGGACGGTCGTGATTATCCGTGAACCGCCGGGGAATGCAGATGGAATTTCCATTCCCGATTCCAGCCAGCCGCGGCAGGAGGTCGCTCCGTTCAGCGGCATATCAGGTGGTGCCGGACAGACGGAAACGAACAGGCCGGGAATACCTTCTGGTGAAGATGCGGCAGGCATGGACAACCAAAAAATACCTTGACAAAGGAAGTCATATTTTATAGAGGTTTCCAGCCTTTCGAAGATAAAAAAGCAAGGCGGGTCGGTAGCTCAGTCGGTAGAGCATCGGACTGAAAATCCGAGTGTCG
>CAYMYR010000138.1:0-2751 GCA_964394715.1 uncultured Smithella sp. | reverse complement strand
AGTAGATAATCTCCACCTGGCCTCCGTCCCCGGCCATCTTTAAGTTTCTGCCCTCATACTGGGATATGATCGTTTCAGAAATTTTGAGCTTTTTTTCCAGAGTTACGAGTTTTGTCATGTCCCGACCAGTTCCGACGGTCATAACGAGTTCACCCCGTTCGTCGAATACGGGGATATAAGTCCACGTAGCCGTCTGTCCGGTTTCGTAGGTCAGATTCATGTCAATTTTTTTCTTGACTTCCAGCGACTTGAGGGCCGCGGATTCTCTCAGTATTCCGCTTGCCACGATGTCCTTAAGATTCATCCCGACGAGCGACCGGCCCATCAGGTCGGTCAGTCTGCTGAAGGTCTCGTTGTATTTGAGGATGTTGGCGTCACGATCGACGATTAAAATGGCTTCATCGATGCAATTCAAAAGAACATCGATATCTTTCATCAGATATTTTTGAATCAGATCCATTCTTTCTCCTTTAATGATTGATTTATATGCCAGTTCTCTTGCATGATGCAACATTTTTGACGTGAAAAATGAGGGATATATTAATAATCTAATTATTCCTTTGGTTTACATGTTGGCATTAAACCTGCTGTACTTCAGTTATGAAAAGTCCTATTATTTACCCTGAAAGGAGAAAAAATATGTCCAATCAAAAACCCTGGTTGAAGTTTTATGCCAATGTACCGGAAACGATCGATTACCCCCGTGTGACGATGTACGAAGCCCTGATGCAGACGGTCGAAAAATATCCGGACCGCGTCGCTTATGATTTTTTTGATTACACTTCAACCTATCGCCAGTTTGCTAAGGACATCGACATCTGCGCCAACGCGCTGGCCTCGCTTGGCCTGATGAAGGGTGACCGGATCACAATTTCCATGCCGACCTCTCCGCAGGGCGTCATCTGTTTTTATGCCGCCAATAAGCTCGGCGTGGTGGCCAGCATGATCCATCCACTCTCCACGCCCGCCGAAATTGCCTATTATCTGAACGTCAGTAAAAGCCGGGTAGCCTTCACTCTGGATCTTTTTCATGATAGTTTTAAAAACCTACCAGAAAAGACACCGCTGGAACTGCTTATCCTGACGGAAATCTTTGACCAGCTAACCCAGGGGCAGCCCATGGCGGAAAAGCCCGTGCCGGAAGCGGGACCGGCAGTCCGGTGGTGGAAGGACTTAATGACCGCCCCGCACCCGCAGGCGCCGAAAGCGGACATGCACACGGATGAAATGGCCGTGATCCTGTATAGCGGCGGGACAACGGGCTTTCCCAAAGGGATCATGTTATCCAGCTACAATTTTATAAGTGAGGGGCTGATGGTGGCCAACTGGGGCGGTGGTGAATTGATGGCGGAGGATTCATCCATTCTGGCGATCCTGCCTATTTTCCACGGCTTCGGCCTTGGCGTATGCTGCAATGCCGCTTTCATGGGTGGAAGCAAGAGCATTCTCGTCCCACAGTTTACGCCGGAAATTGTGGCCGATCTCATCCGGAAAAAACGCCCCAATATCATTGTCGGGGTTCCGACGCTTTATGACGCCCTCTCCAAAAACGAAGTGTTCCAGACCACGGACCTGAGCTGTCTGAAGAATACATCCTCGGGTGCCGATTCTCTGCCGCGTACGGTCAAGGATCGGTTTGAAGCGGTCGTCAAAAGACAGAATGGAAATGTCCAGCTGGTTGAAGGCTACGGCCTGACGGAGGCCGTCACAGCGATTATGTCCACGCCGGTTGACGGCTATCGGGAAGGCAGCGTGGGTATTCCGTTTCCCGACATGCTGGCCAAGGTCGTTGGGATCGGCACCATCGACGAGGTTCCTGTCGGCGTGGAAGGAGAGCTTTGCGTGAGCGGACCGGCCGTCATGCTGGGTTACCTGGAGCAGCCGGAAGAAACCGCCAGTGTTCTCAAAACACACGCTGATGGCAAGCTCTGGCTCCATACGGGGGACATTTTTACCATGGACGCGGAAGGTTATTTCTATTATAAACTAAGACTCAAACGCATGATCAAGTCTTCCGGCATGAATGTCTATCCGGTTCAGGTGGAAGCCTGTCTGGACAAACATCCCGATGTGGCGGCGGTCTGCGTGATCGGCGTGCCGGATGAGGTTCAGGTGGAGAAGGTCAAAGCCTTCGTTGTCCTGAAGGACGCAACCAAGGCTTCTGCCGAAATGGAAAAGGAACTGATAAACTATTCCCGCGAGCATCTGATCAAGTGGTCCTGCCCCCGGGAAGTGGAATTTACGGACAAGCTGCCGCTGACGAAAGTCGGCAAGATTGCCTACACCGAACTGGAAAAGCAGGAAATTGAAAAACTCCGCAAAGCGGGAAAATATACAGGAGGAAAATAATGAACCATCTGAAAGAATACCGCCTCGCCGTCTCGGACCCTTCCGACTATGTCGGACAACTGAAAAAGGCGCAGGCGAAGAAAATCATCGGCTACACCTGTTCCTACACGCCCGAGGAAGTCATCATGGCCGCGGGCGCCCATCCCTTGAGGCTGTTCGGAACAAAAGAGCACATCAGCCTGGCCGATTCCCACCTGCAGTCCTATTGCTGTTCGGTCGTCCGGGGGATTCTGGAGGAAGGGCTGTCACGACGGGTTGACTACCTGGACGGCATGGTCTTCCCGCATACCTGCGACTCCATGCAGCGGCTGTCCGATATCTGGCGGATGAACATCCCCTTCGGTTTTCATCTGGATATCACCCTGCCCGTCAAGCTCGATACCGCAAGCGCCAAAGACTATA
>CAYMYR010000137.1:0-2810 GCA_964394715.1 uncultured Smithella sp. | reverse complement strand
TCTACAATTATTGTAGATTTTTAAACATATCAACATCAATTTCATGCTTTTTTATGCGGTGCCACAGGCTTCTCTGGTTGATTCCGAGAATCGCTGCCGCTTTGACCTGAACCCCGCTGGTTTCTTTTAAAGCACTGATAATCACCTCTTTTTCCATTAAATTCATCCTCTCATCAAGTGGCAGGTTTTGGCTGGATGAACTCGCCGAAGCGTTTATACCCTGCTTGATCTCCTCCGGCAGATGGTAAGCGTCAATGATACCTTCTTCAGACATGATGGAAGCTCTTTCCAAAACATTCTTTAATTCCCTTATGTTACCTGACCAGTTATACCCAATTAAAACCTGAAGGGCGGCTGTTGACAGTTTAGCCTGTTTTGGTGAATTCTTCAGGAAGTGATCAGCCAGGATCGATATATCTTCTCTTCTTTCCCTGAGAGGTGGCAGCAAAATCGAAAAAACATTCAACCGGAAATACAGGTCTTCCCGGAACTTGCCTTCTTTGATCAACTGCAAAAGATCCTTGTTGGTGGCGGCAATCACCCGGATATCTACATGGATGGGCTTGGTTCCGCCAACCCGTTCAAATTCCTTTTCCTGTAGAGCACGCAGTACCTTTGCCTGGATGGACATCGGCATGTCTCCGATTTCATCGAGAAAAACTGTTCCGCCGTCGGCAATTTCAAACTTGCCTATTTTACGTGCCGTGGCTCCGGTAAAGGAGCCTTTTTCATGCCCAAACAACTCACTTTCCAGCAATCCTTCTGGAATTGCTACGCAATTGATCGTTACAAACGGTTTATCCTTGCGCAGACTGTGCTTAAAAATACTTGAAGCAATCAACTCTTTTCCTGTCCCGCTTTCGCCGGTAATCAGCACGGTAGAATCTGTAGGCGCAACTTTTATGATTTGGGTAAAAATATTTCGCATGGCCGCGCTCGAACCAATAATGTGTGGGAAAAGTTCCCTAGCTTCCACGTTGCTCAAAATGTTCGTGACACTTTCAAATACCTGGTTGATCCGGCTAAAATCGTCAGTGATATCAGCTTTTTTCTTTGTTTCTTCTGTGGAAAAAATTGGCATTTTCTGCGTTTTTTCCACAAAATCCACCAGGGGTTTTAAAAAAAACTGCATCATAAAATAACTGGCCATGAATGTAATAGCCCCAAAAATCACAGCAAGTACGTAAATGCTGATGACTGAAGAAGAATCTGAATGCCCGGCAAATAACTGGTAAGTCAAGATGATGCCGAGCAGCATGATTCCGGTGAAAATCACAGGGATCAAGATATAAAGATTTACGTAGAATTTCTTTTGTTTCATTTTTCCAAAAAAAATTTTTATTTTTTGACCATTTTAGTCATGTCCCACATGGGCATGTAAATGGCCAATGCGAAAAAACCAATCACAGCCGCCAGTCCCACGATTAAAATCGGGCCAATGGCCTCGGAGAGGGCTTTGACAGCATATTCCACTTCTTCATCGTAATGTTTGGAAATTTCTCTTAGCATTTCATCAATATTTCCAGACTCTTCCCCGATGGCAATCATGTCGATCACCATGGGCGGAAAATATTTTGCCGTTTTCATGGGGGCCGCGATGCCCGATCCCTGCTCAATCTTGGCTTTAATATGGTCAAAGGAATTGGCTATGGCAGCGTTTCCAATTGTGTCGGACAAGATGGTCAGAGACTGCATGACGGACACACCGCTCGTCTGCAAGATTGCAAAAATACTCGAAAACCTGGACATGGCCGCTTTCTGCATCAATGGGCCTAAAACAGGTATGCTGAGCAGAAAACTGTCTCTGACGAATTTCCCATTTTGCGTTTTGAAATACTGCCTCAACCCGAAGATGACGGCAAAGAGAACACCAAGTATGACATACCAGTAGTTCTTCAGGTAGGCATTCATCAATATGGCAATTTTTGTCGGCAGGGGCAGTTCGAGACCTGTTTTTGCAAACATGGCCGTAAATTGGGGAATTACAAAAGTCAACAAAACGAAAAAAGCGATTCCCAGGGCGATTAAAACCATAATCGGATACTGCAGGGCGGATTTGATATCTGCCTTAATTTTCGCCTCGTGTTCAATAATATAAATCAGCCGGTCGAGGACGCTGGGGACACTGCCGCTCATTTCTCCCGCACGTACCATGCTGCAATATAGATGAGAAAAAATTTTGGGGTGTTTTGCAAACGCATCCGACAGAGTGGATCCCTGGCGGACTTCGGCTAAAATGTCCGTTACAGCCCTTCTTAAAACATCACTTTCTGTCTGGGTTTCCAGAACCTGTAGAACACGTATAATAGGAACGCCGGCATTGAGCATGGAACGGAATTGCTTGGTGAAAAGAATCAGGTCCCTGATTTTCACACCACCGGTCAATGCACTGATCTTGTCCATCAGGGAGTCACCCCCGCCTTCTTTGTCTTCCCTGATTTCCGTGGGAATCAGGCCGCGCGCTCCAAGAATGGCATTGGCATTTTGAATGGACTCTGCATCAAGTGTTCCGGAAAGGGCATTGCCCGTATCATCGACTGCATTGTATCTGTATGTTGCCATTTTCTACCTTCTGCGATCATCAGGTCATGACGCCGGACATGGCCTCTTCCAGCGTGGTAATCCCCTGAATCACCTTGCTTGCCGCATCCTGCTGGAGTGTACGCAAATTTCCGGTTTCCACAGCAGCGCGGGTAATTTCCTGGCTTGATCTCTTCTGGAGAATCATTTCCTGAACCATCAGATCATTGACCAAGACCTCAAAAAGACCGGTTCTTCCCTTGTACCCTGTATTTTTGCACTGGTAACAG
>CAYMYR010000136.1:0-2901 GCA_964394715.1 uncultured Smithella sp. | reverse complement strand
GTTATGGATTTGAGTTCTCTGAAAGCGCCTGCCGGAGCGACGAAAAAAAGAAAAAGAGTCGGCCGTGGTGACGCTTCCGGACACGGAGGAACATCCGGTAAAGGTCATAAAGGACAGAAAGCCCGTTCTGGCGGCAATACGCGGGATGGTTTTGAAGGCGGTCAAATGCCCATGTCCCGCAGACTGCCGAAAAGAGGGTTTAGAAATCCCTTCAGAGAAAGTTATGTTGCCGTGAATCTCATGGATTTATGCCGTGTATTTGAAAAAGGAGCGGTTATTGATGAAGCGGCGATTCTGGCAAGCGGGCTCGTCAAGAAAAAAGGTAACGGTATTAAGATTCTGGCCAAGGGCAGTATTGATTTTCCGGTAACCGTGAAAATGGCCAGGATCAGTGCGGCAGCGAAAGCAAAAATTTCCGCTGCGGGTGGAATGATTGAAGAGGTAATCTGACTTGTTAGAAGGACTAGGCGGCGTTTCCAAAATACCTGAACTGCAACGGAGGATTTTGTTCACTTTTCTTCTGCTTGCAGTTTATCGTGTTGGCGTTTTCATTCCGACCCCCGGAATTGACAACATGGCATTGCTGGCGTTTTTTGAAAGTGCCAAAGGTTCCATGCTGGGACTAATGGACCTGTTTGCCGGTGGTGCGTTGAGTACGTTCTCAATCTTTGCACTTGGCATTATGCCCTACATTACTTCATCTATTATAATAAATTTATTGACGGTCGCTATACCGCACCTTGAAAAACTGTCCAAGGAGGGTGAAAACGGCCGCAGGAAAATCACGCAGTATACCCGTTACGGCACGGTAGGGTTAAGTATGGTTCAGGGATTCGGTATTGCCTGGGGGTTGCAGCACATGGCCTCCCCTACCGGCGCTCCCATTGTTTTAAACGCGGGGTGGGGTTTCATACTCATGACGATAATTACGTTGACATCGGGCACCGCGTTTTTGATGTGGCTTGGTGAAACCATTACTGAAAAGGGCATTGGAAACGGAATATCCCTGATTATTTTTGCCGGGATTGTGTGTAATTTACCGAGAGCCATCGGCAGCACCTGGAGCCTTTATTCTTCGGGGGAACTGCATTTTATTCTTCTGATTCTTCTGGGTATATTCATGATCGCAGTTATCGGCGCGATTGTTTATGTGGAAGCGGCACAAAGAAGGATTCCTGTGCAATACGCAAAAAGAATTGTGGGACGCAAGATGTATGGCGGACAGACAACGCATTTACCACTGAAGATCAATTCTGCCGGCGTTATCCCGCCCATTTTTGCTTCTTCCGTCATCATGTTTCCTGCGACCATCGCCAATTTTGCACCGGAAGGCTGGATGAAAAAGATTTCCGGGTATTTAATGCCCGGCAATGTTGGATATGAAATCCTGTTTGTGGCATTGATTTTCTTCTTTTGTTTTTTCTATACGGCGGTCACCATCAAACCGGACGACATGGCGGAAAACATGAAGAAATTCGGAGGATATGTTCCAGGAATCAGGCCGGGGAAGAAGACAGCGGAATACATCGAAAATATTCTGGAAAGATTAACATTCAGCGGCGCCATTTACGTTTCCATTATCTGTGTTCTGCCGAGTATTTTGATTTCTCAATTAAACACGCCGTTTTATTTTGGCGGCACCTCTCTTTTGATCGTTGTCGGTGTTGCCATGGATACGGCAAGTCAGATTGAATCGCATTTACTGACCCGTCAGTATGAGGGTTTTATGAAAAAAGGACACATTGCGCGCAGGCGGTAAAAAATATTTTTCAAGGTTATCGTGCTCATGGTCGTTCTAAAGCATGCGGATGAAATAGAAAAAGCCAGGGCAAGCAACCGGATTGTCGCAGAAGTATTGAGTGTCCTTCGCGAGAAAGTCAAGCCGGGTTTGACGACCAGGGAACTGGACAAAATAGCGGAAAGCATTACAGAAAAAAGAGGAGCAAAACCGGCATTTAAAGGTTATAGAGGTTATCCATTTTCGCTGTGCACATCCGTGAATGAAGAGGTTGTTCACGGAATGCCTTCAAACAGGGTTTTGATGGAAGGCGATATTATCGGGCTTGATTTTGGGGTTTACTATCAAGGCCTTTACGGTGATTCAGCGGTAACGATTCCTGTCGGCAAAGTCGATGATCAGGCTGCCAGACTGATGCAGGTGACCGAACAGAGTTTATACATGGCAATCAACCAGGCCTGTGCCGGCAATCGTTTGGGTGACATATCGGCCGCGGTTCAGGAGACAGCAGAATCCTCCGGTTATTCGGTTGTCAGAGATTTTGTCGGACACGGTATTGGAAAAAGTTTGCACGAAGACCCGCAGATTCCAAATTTTGGGAAAAAAGGCCGGGGAATCGAACTGAAAAGAGGAATGATTCTGGCTATTGAACCGATGATCAATGAAGGGAAGTATAAAGTAAAGATTTTACCCGATGGATGGACAGTTGTTACAGCGGACGGGAGTTTATCGGCACATTTCGAGCATTCGGTGGCAATTACGGATAGCGGACCGGAGATATTGAGTAAATTGAATTAGTTGATTTCCTGATTTCCGTGACGGGAATAAAGTAGATTGATGTATGGCCAAAGAGGAAGCAATAGAAGTTGAAGGTCGGGTTCTCGAGCCCCTGCCAAATGCCATGTTTCGGGTAGAACTGGAAAACGGGCATAAAGTACTGGCTCACATATCCGGAAAAATGCGGATGCATTTTATTAAAATATTGCCGGGGGACAAAGTGACGGTAGAACTTTCCCCCTATGATTTAACCAGGGGCCGGATTACATACAGAACCAAATGAAAAGGGTTTTACCGGGAATAAGGAGTTGGAATCGTGAAAGTCAGATCATCAGTGAAAAAAATATGCGAGAAGTGCAAAATTGTTAAACGCAAGGGTGTTTTGC
>CAYMYR010000135.1:0-2914 GCA_964394715.1 uncultured Smithella sp. | reverse complement strand
CCGCGGTTGCAATCGTTGATTTTGCGCGCACAGCAACAGTGGACGCCTGAACCAGACCTGCGATTCCGCCGCCCGCAATCAGGGCCATGGTCCATTTCAAAAACGGGGAAATATCGGTGATCATGGCGGCAGTGGTGACCGTTCCGGCAATGACCGCCGCGGGAGTCGCGATGGTGTCCAGCACATGATCAAGCCAGGGAATATAATAACCGATAATTTCAAGAACCGTTGCCGTTGCAAATGCCATGGTTGCGTAAGTGCCGCCGATCCAGGCAAAATCGGCAGGCAAAGTGAGATGCCCGGACAATGCCGCAAGATTTAAAATCAGCAGGGGAACAAAAACCCTGAAGCCACAGGCCGCCGCAAGCCCTATGCCAATCGCTACCGGGAAAATGTTTTCCATACCGTTTCTGCCTTTCGTGTCTGCTCCGCTTGTGTAAAATATGTTAGCAGATAATCGTTCTAAATCATAACCGTTTTTGTCCTTTACAATACAGTTTTCACACCCATTTTTCTGCAGGTTTAAAATGTTTGGGAGCTTGCGGAAAATACGCCTTTGGAGTAAAGAATATTATCTTCTAACCAAGGATGACGAAATGATGAAAAAAAGCGAACCAACCATCGCGGCGGAAAGACAATACATTATTGAAAAAGAAAAGTTTGTTCCCGTATCGCAGTATTTTGGCGAAGATACCTTTAATCAGGCAGTCATCAAAGAAAAGCTCCCCAAAGATGTTTATAAAAAATTGATGCAGTCGGTCAACGAGGACAAACCTCTCGATGCCGAGACGGCCAATGTCGTTGCCCACGCCATGAAAGAATGGGCGATTGAGAAAGGCGCAACGCACTTTGCGCACTGGTTTCAGCCGATGACCGGCACGACCGCAGAAAAGCATGACGCGTTTGCCGACCCGAACGGTCCCGGTACGGTCATTGAACGTTTTTCCGGCAAGCAGCTGGTGCAGGGAGAACCCGACGCGTCTTCTTTTCCCTCCGGCGGAATCCGTGCAACCTTTGAAGCACGCGGCTATACGGCCTGGGACATGTCCTCGCCTGCTTTTATCAAGCGAAACGGCATTTCCACAACACTGTGTATTCCGACGGCATTTATTTCCTATACCGGCGAGGTTCTGGATAAAAAAACACCGCTTTTGCGCTCACTTCGCGCCATCAATAAAAGCGCGGTGAACATGCTCAAACTTCTTGGCGCGAAAAATGTGAAAAAAGTCCATGTCAACCTCGGAGCCGAACAGGAGTATTTTCTGATCGACATGGATTATTATTACAAGCGTCAGGATCTGGTACTGGGCGGCAGAACGGTTGTCGGCGCTCCTCCCGCGAAGGGTCAGGAACTGGAGGATCAATATTTCGGCAGCATCAAGGAACGCATCTCGTCATTCATGCACGATGTGGAGGAAGAACTCTACAAGCTCGGCATTCCGGCCAAGACGCGACACAATGAAGTCGCACCGAGCCAGTATGAAATTGCTCCCGTTTATGAAGAAGCCAACATCGCCACGGACCACAACCAGATGGTGATGGAGACACTCAAATCCGTGGCCAAAAAGCATCGTCTGGCGGCTCTGCTTCATGAAAAACCTTTTGCCAGAATCAATGGTTCAGGCAAGCATGTCAACTGGTCATTGTCCGATGACAACGGCAACAATCTGCTCAATCCCGGCAAGACGCCTCATGATAACATCCAGTTCCTCGTTTTCCTGATCGCCACGGTCCGTGCTATTTATAAAAATGCGGACATCCTGCGGGCCACCGTCGCCTCCTACGGCAATGATCATCGTCTGGGTGCCAATGAAGCGCCGCCTGCCATCATCTCCGTTTTTTTGGGCGAGCAGCTCACCCGTATTCTGGAGAATATCGAAAAGGGCACAGTGACCAAAGCGACCAACTCGGAAATCATTGATCTGGGCATTTCCTCCCTGCCTCAGGTCAGCAAAGACTACGCGGACCGCAACCGGACATCACCGTTTGCCTTTACCGGAAATAAATTCGAGTTCCGTGCGGTGGGTTCGTCCCAATCCATTGCCTGTCCGACGTTTGCGCTCAATACCATGGTGGCCGAAAGCCTCGATGATCTGGCTGAAAAGATTAAAGCCAGGGACTCCAGGAATATCAATCAGGCGGTCTTTGAAGTCTTGAGAAGCGAAATCAGAACTATTTTGCCGATTCTTTTCAACGGCGACAACTATACAAGGGAATGGGAAGCGGAAGCGAAAAAGAGAGGCCTTCCCAATGAAAAAACCACACCTGCAGCCTTGAAAGCTTTAGTGACCGACAAAGCATTGCGTCTATTTGAGAAACATGAAGTATTTTCCAATTCGGAACTTAGATCACGCTACATGATCTATGTGGCACGCTACATTAAAGATCTGGAAATCGAAGTCAACTGCCTCAACAATATCTGTATGAGCCAGGTGATTCCGGCAGCGGTCGTCTATCAAAAAGATCTGGCAAAAGCGATCATCCATACAAAGGAGGTGCTCGGGTCGGGCGCGGTTTTGTCATCCCAGACAGAGCTTTTAAAGAAAATTCTTGACCTGATCAATGGTATCTATACGACCGGCAAAGACATTCAAAGCAGGGTGGAGACGGCCAAAGCCATAGATGACGATCAGAAAAAGGCGGAAACCCTGTGTGCCAAAGTCAAGCCAAAAATGGATGAACTCCGCGAATACGTGGATGCGCTGGAAAACCTTGTCGATGATGAGAGATGGCCGCTTCCGAAATTCTGGGAAATGCTGTTTATCTGCTAAAGGCATGTTGCCCAAACGATATCCCTTTGAGCGGCCATTGAAAGCGTTTTGTTTCATGAATCAAAGCGCAGCGAAAGATCAGTAATGGCAACTGTTTGAGCCGCAGGCGAGTTTTGTCATTACCTTTCGCAAGCTTTAGATTT
>CAYMYR010000134.1:0-3061 GCA_964394715.1 uncultured Smithella sp. | reverse complement strand
TAAACCCATGCTGGTAACCCTGCCATTTGTGCTCCTGCTTTTGGATTACTGGCCATTGCATCGTTTCGGCCCGATAAAAGCGGACCAGAAAACCAACACAGAAGTATTGAAAACGGTGATTTCTGAGGGGCAAAAGAAATCTATCAAGAAGAATATTGGAAAGGAGAGACCGGAAACGAAGATAACGGATCACCTTGAATATAAAGGGTCGTCGATATTTCCTTTGCTTTGGGAAAAAGTTCCTCTCTTTGTCCTGGCGCTCCTTTCAAGTGTGATAACTTACATGGCACAACAAAAAAGCGGGTCTGTGTCCTCTGTTGAAGTGCTTTCACCGGCTGTTCGCATCGGGAATGCCTTTGTTTCCTACATCACTTATATCGGAAAGACGATCTGGCCGGTTGACCTTGCCGTCTTTTACCCTCATCCGGGTGAAATGATTCTCTGGCAGGTTCTTGGGGCCGTGCTGTTGCTGATTGCCATCTCCGCAGCTGTTGTCTGGAGACTTAAACATTCCCCTTATCTGGCAACCGGCTGGTTTTGGTATCTGGGCACGCTTGTTCCCGTGATCGGTATTGTACAGGTTGGTGCTCAGGCCATGGCGGACCGGTACACTTATATTCCCTTGACTGGATTATTTATCATGGCGGCATGGGGTGTCCCGGAGCTCCTGAAAAAATTACAATACCGGAAAGAGATGCTTTTGGCTGCATCTGTGTTGAGCATTTTGTGCTTCTCCATTATTGCATGGAAGCAAGTCGGATACTGGCAGAATAATTTTACGTTGTATGATCACGCGCTGGCTGTTACTGAAAATAACTGGCTCGCCTATGATAACAGGGGCGTCGCCTGGTACAAACAGGGCGAGTATAAACAGGCAATTGAGGATTTCAACCGCGCAATCGCAATCAGACCGCGGCATGAAAAGACCTATAATAACCGCGGGAACGCCTATCAGGCACTTGGCAGATACCAGCAGGCGATTGAGGATTTCAACCATGCAATAGCAATCAAGGCGGACTTTCCAGAAGCTTATAATAACCGGGGCAACGCCTATCAAGCTCTCGGCAATTACAGGCAGGCAATGGAGGACATCAATAAGGCCATCGAGATCAAACCGGATTACGCAACGGCCTATAACAGCCGGGGGAATGTCTACCAATCCCTCGGTGACTATCATCAGGCAATAGAGGATTATAACAGGGCGATCGGGCATAAATCGCGTTACGCGGAGGCGTTTTATAACAGGGGGACTGCGTATAATAAACTAGGCAATTACCAGTTTGCGATTGCAGATTTAAGCCGGGCAATCGATTTCAGGCCGGATTTTCCCGAAGCCTTTGTTAATCGGGGTTTTGCCTACAAAAATCTTGATAATTACAGGGAGGCCATCAAGGACTATAGCAGCGCGATCCGGATCAAACCGGATTATCCCTTTGCCTACCTTAACCGCAGCGCAGTCTATGTCAAAGCGGGAAACCATGACATGGCCGTGAACGATCTGAAAATGGCAGCAAAACTCGGTGACGAAAATGCAAGGAAACTGTTAAGAGGAAAAGGGATCAGCTGGCAGCAATGAATGATGCCAGAATTTCCATCAGGACAAACCCCTTTTCCTGATTAACGTTGCCATCCTTTGTCTGAATAATCTGCCTCGCCCCCGATCATTTTGTATTGATGATCGCCTCGACCCTGTCTTTGCCGAAGGACTCAATGAATTCTCCCATTGCCCCTTCCATGATGTCATACCAGGCTTCCTTGTTGATATCCCTGGTTACAATCATTCCTTTGGCGACCAGCTCTGCAATCTGTTTTTCCTCGTTTTCACGTCCGAGTTTGCGCTGGTAGGGGGCAACCTCCTGAGCCGCCTTTAAAATAATGTCCTGATCTTCTTTCGAAAGTTTTTGCCAGGTTTTGGGGCTTACAGCAATCAGGGCCGGTGAATAGACATGCTGGGTCAGTGAGAGGTATTTCTGGACCTCGTATAATTTAGATGTATAAATAATGGCGACCGGATTTTCTTCTCCGTCAATGGTTTTCTTCTTCAGCGGGCGGTAAATTTTTCCGAAGGCCATGGGGACGGGATTAACGCCCACAGCTTTCCAGGCGGCAAGATGAATCTTGTTTTCCATAATTCTTATCTTGAGCCCTTTGGCGTCGGCGGGAGATTTGATAACCTTCCTGGAGTTGGTAAGGTTCCGGAATCCGTTTTCCCAGAAGGCCAATCCCTTGAGATTGGACTTGCCCAGTTCCTCAAGAAGCTGAGTTCCGATGGGGCCATCCAGGACCCTGTCCACATGTGCGTAATCACGAAAGATGAAGGGGACATCCAGAATGCCAAAGGAGGCACTGAACTCACCGATGGTACCGGTTGAGCCGACATAAAAGTCGATGTTTCCCTGCTGAAGACCTGAAAGCAGTTCCCGTTCTCCTTTGGCGAGCTTTCCGTCCGGGTAGATGTCGATTTTGATGCGGCCGCCGGTTCGCTCTTTGACCAGTTCTGCAAATTTTGCCGCTCCCTGGTTGTACATGTGATCCATGGTTGTCACGCTGGCAAGTTTGAAAGTGAACTTGTCCTTTTCGGGATTGCAGCCGCTGAGGATAAACGCAAGAATCAAAAATGACAGTAAAAAGGTAATTTTTTTCAGCATGGTTTTTCTCCTCCGTTTTTGCTCTTGAAATTCTATCTCTGAGAACACATCGTATCACCTGATCCCCGATAAGGCAATATCCCGTTGAAACGTGAGAGAAACTCCACAATGATAAATATCAGGCTCGTCTAGATGGTGGAAGTGCAGCGCATTTTATATTGCATTAATTCATCTGGAGGTGTGAATTCCACAACTGTCCCGGAGGACTCATGATTGCAGTTTGGATGTTTATACGTGATGAAAAAACTGATAAATACGTGCATGAAATGAACAAAGAGCTCGAACAAAAGCCCCCTCAAGACGGCGGGTCTTGAGGGGGCCCGTTATATCCACAGATCATGATTTTCGCTTAAGCGGTGGTTTAGGGTTTATCCTTCCTTAACTTCTGTCCGCTTCTTCCTGATCTGTTCAAA
>CAYMYR010000133.1:0-3094 GCA_964394715.1 uncultured Smithella sp. | reverse complement strand
ATCGGTTATTATGGTATCCATATTTTTTCCTTCTTGACAAACCCGGCCATAGTTGTATTATACAACTATGGGGAAAAATGTTTGCAACCATGAACAGTTTCTGAACCTGATGATCGGACTTGCACAGGCGACACGCTGCTGTCGTCAGGATACAGCTTTTTGCGAAGGAGTAACCTTTCAGCAGTTTGTCATTCTGGATGCGCTGGCAAAAAACACAGAGCTGAAGATATCAGATTTGCACCCAATTCTTTCTGTGGAAAAAAGCACAACAACCCGTCTGGTTAACCCCCTGATTCAAAAAGGTCTTGTAAAACGTAAAAAGTCCCACCTCGATTCCCGGTCATTTGTGCTGACCCTGACGGAAAATGGCGGGAACGTTTATCAAAATGTTCAGCACTGCCTGGCAAATTTCCTGGGCAGCATTGAATCGAATCTGCCGGCGGGAGATAAAGACGATATTTTAAAGGCCGTGCAGCTTTTTATCAACGCCATAAAAAACGCTTCTGGCGTCTGCAATTGCTGTAAATGACAACAGGAATAGAATATGGAAGAAAACAGAAATAATATTGAACCCAATGGTAAATTTGAATTCCCTGTCCTTCAGGATAACCCGGGCTGTTGTGGCGGAGGTATGGCCCCTAAAAAAGAACCCTGTTCACCCCCTTGCCTTGATCAGGATTTTGTTTCAGGATCCATTGCAACACCTCAAGGGAATATCCCCCGGGTATCCTCTACGCTGAGCCGGCAGGACCGGTGGGGAACCATCAGGACCCGCCTGGGTGCAGGCCGCATGAAATACGCTGTTGATCCCGGCCTTTACGCACTTGGTAAACCGGATGAGCAGTCTCCTGTTCTGGTCACCGCCAATTACAAGATGAGCTTTGATTATCTGCGTCAGTCATTGCCGAACCAAAACGCCTGGATTCTTGTTCTGGACACCATGGGAATCAACGTCTGGTGTGCCGCAGGAAAAGGGACCTTCGGAACGCAGGAACTGATATGGAGAATAGAGACAAGCCGCCTGAAAAATATTGTACGCCACAGAAATCTCATCCTTCCGCAACTGGGTGCGCCCGGCGTCTCCGCTCATCTTGTCAGACAGGCATCCGGATTCAGGGTTCACTACGGACCCGTTCGTGCCAAAGACCTGCCTGCGTATCTTGACTCCGGTTTCAAGGCCAAAAGAGAAATGAGAATCATGGCTTTCCCGTTGAAAGACAGGGCCGTATTGATTCCCATTGAATTGCTGGCGGCGGTCAGACCTTATTTTATTGCAGCTCTAGTGCTTATGCTTTTATCCGGCATTCTTGGACCATCCGGATTTCTGAAAAACATTCTGCATGACGGCATGTTTGTCGCCGGTGCGCTCCTTCTGGCCGTTGCAGCCGGAACAATCCTGCTTCCACTTCTCCTCCCGTATCTTCCGGGTCGGGCCTTCTCTGTAAAGGGACTGTTTATTGGACTGGTTGTTGCCGTGGGACTGATCTATATGCGGGGAATGAATTTTCAGATTTGGGCGGAGCGTATACAGGCACTGGCGTGGGTATTGATCATTCCTGCCGTATCGGCCTATCTGGGTATGAATTTCACCGGCTGTTCGACTTACACGTCCCTGTCCGGTGTGAAAAAGGAAATGCGGTTTGCCCTTCCAATGGAAATTACTGCCGGAATTCTGGGAATTGCCGCATGGATGACATCGGTGTTTCTTGCTTAGGAGGATCCATGAGAAACCTGGTTTATCTGAAAGATGTTGCGACAATTAAGCTGGATGAACAAAAATGCACCGGCTGCGGTATGTGTCTGGATGTCTGCCCTCATCATGTATTTGCAATGAACGGGAAAAAGGTGCGGATTGATTTCCGCGATGCCTGCATGGAATGCGGCGCCTGCAGTAAAAACTGTCCTGCGGAAGCTCTCCAGGTCCAGTCCGGTGTCGGCTGCGCTGCTGCTGTCATCAACAGCATGTTGGGGCGAAACGGGGGTGAATGCTGCTGCGGTCCTCAAACGGGCAAAGACGGCTCTGTGAAAAACGGCGGAGCGTGCTGCTTCTAGGCATGACAGAAAACGCCAAAATCCATACTATTGTAATCATTACCATTCTTTTTAAAACTATTGACTTTGGCCGGTCTTTCCTGTAGGAATAATAAGGTCTTCTCAAAACGACCTCAATGCCATATGGATATCGGAATTTATCAATATTTATATAGTTTTATCTTCCATAATAACCATTGGGGTTCTATGCGCCATTCTAATCTCTTTCAACAGAAAAAATCATTCCCGCCACCCCGGGGGTAAAGGAGGAAATATATCATGACCAACAGCAGTTCAACGGAAAGCAGGCTGCCGGTTCTCGGCATCAACAGCCTGGGACGAATCGGTAAATTAACCCTATGGCACCATGTCGGCAGAAAGTACTTCAAGGAAATCGTCGTAAACCAGGGGCGTGACGTAGGAACGGGAATGGAGACCATCGCCCGTCTGATCGAGGCAGATGCCACATACGGATTGCTCCACCGGTTTCTATACGGCTATAAAGCGAAGCCCTGCATCCAGATTACGGATGATAAAAACGGTAAGATGCTTATCGACGGCATTCCGGTGACGATCCTGCGCGAGCAGAGAAACCCGCTCAATATCCCATGGCGTCAGTATGGTGTTGATATCGTAGTGGATTGCAGCGGCACATTCAAAGATCCAACGACTCCAGTGGACGACAAAAAAGGTTCCATCCGGGGTCACCTAAACGGGGGCGCCAAGGCGGTGATCCACTCCGCGCCGTTCAAGATCAAAAACAAAGCCCTTTCAACGCCCGAAGACACGACAACCCTGATTTACGGGATCAACCACACGGCATTTAATCCCAAAAAGCACCTGCTGATTTCAGCGGCGTCCTGCACAACAACGGGTCTCGCTCACATGGTCAAGCCGCTTCTGGACAATGAAAACACCAGCAAAATTCTGACGGCGTCAATGTCGACGATCCATGCCGTCACCAACACTCAGAGCGTTCTGGACAAGCTGCCCAAGGCGGGCGAAAAGGATATACGCAAGACGCGAAGCATCCTGAACAACATTATTCTTACCTCAACGGGAG
>CAYMYR010000132.1:0-3097 GCA_964394715.1 uncultured Smithella sp. | reverse complement strand
GATTGCGTTGTCGTCAGCATCTATGTGAATCCCACCCAGTTTGGCCCCAAGGAAGATTTTTCCAAGTACCCGCGTGATTTTGAACGCGACAGGGAAATGGCTCAGAGTGTCGGCGTCGACGTGATCTTTTTTCCTTCCAACCAGGAAATGTACCCCGAAACCTATCAAACGTATGTTGATGTGGAACAGGTGACAAAGAACCTGTGTGGCATGTCCCGCCCTGGTCATTTTCGCGGCGTGACGACCATCTGCTGTAAATTATTCAATATTGTCAAACCCCACACGGCTATTTTCGGCAAAAAGGATTTTCAGCAACTGGCGGCGATTAAACGCATGGTGAAAGATCTGAACATGGATCTGGAAATCATCGGGATGCCGACGTTTAGGGAGCCGGACGGCCTGGCCATGAGTTCACGTAATGTTTACCTGAGCAAAGAGGAACGTTCATCGGCGCTGGCGCTAGTCGGGGCGCTGAGGCTTGCCCAGAAACTTTATGCCGAAGGGGAAAGAAAAGCCGATGTAATGATTCAGCAAGCGGAATCTCTGATTAAGAGCGCGCCATTTACTGAAATTGATTATATCAAAATATGCAATACATCCACTCTTGAAGATGTGAACGAAATCAAGCAAGAGGCGGTAATGGCTTTGGCGGTGAAAGTGGGAAAAACCCGTTTGATTGATAATTCCGTTTTGGGTGAAGAGCTCAAAGCATAATCCGGTTGATCCAGACAGGAGTGAGAAAAAGACCTATATGCAGAGATTTATGATGAAATCCAAAATCCATCGCGCAACAGTTACAGATGCTGACCTGCACTATGAAGGCAGTATCACCATCGATGAACGATTGATGGAAGAAGCCAACATGGTTCCCTTTGAACAGGTTGAGATTTATGATGTCAATAACGGGGAGCGTTTTTCAACGTATATCATCAAGGGAAAACGAAACTCGGGAACCATCTGCCTCAATGGCGCCGCCGCCCGTAAAGTGGCCAAAGGGGACTTGGTGATCATTGTGACTTACGTGGCGGTTGATGACGAAGAGGCGAACCGCTGGAAACCGAAATGTGTCCGGGTTGACGCCGCCAATAAGATTAAAAAAGTATCCAGATAGATTAAAAAGGTCTGAAAGAAAGCATCCTCTTTCCAATGGGGATGCTTTTTGTTTTTTTTATGAAATTTAGGCACAAAGATATTGAAGTCAACCCGTGGGTATGCTATCGCTATCGCGCAATATGAAACCATCCTGAATGAATGTGGAGGAGAAAATGGCCTTTCTGGAAATCGATAAAAATCTGAAATATAAAGTTGCGGACTTGTCGCTTGCTGCCTGGGGCAGGAAAGAGATGCTCCTGGCACGAAACGAAATGCCGGGTTTGATGGCGGTACGAAAGAAATACGGACGCAAAAAACCGCTCGCGGGCATGAAAATAATGGGAAGTCTGCACATGACCATCCAGACGGCCATGCTGATTGAAACGCTCAAAGAACTTGGCGCAGACCTGCGCTGGGCATCCTGCAATATTTTCTCTACCCAGGATCACGCGGCGGCGGCAGTGGCTAAGGCCGGTTCGGCTGCCGTATTTGCCTGGAAGGGAGAAAATCTTGAGGAATACTGGTGGTGCACGGAACAGGCTCTGACATGGCCTGACGGTTCCGGTCCGGACATGATTGTGGACGATGGCGGCGACGCGACATTATTTGTTCATCAGGGAGCCAAAATAGAAAAGAACCCGAAACTGCTCAAACAGAAGGCCGATAATAAGGAATTTGCAATCATCCTTTCACGCCTGGAAAAGTCCTATCAAAAAGACCCCAAACGCTGGCAGAAAGTTGCCTCCAGAATCAGGGGCGTATCGGAAGAAACCACCACCGGTGTCCACCGTCTTTATCAAATGCAGGCGGCGGGAGAGCTCCTTTTTCCCGCAATCAATGTCAATGATTCTGTCACCAAGTCGAAATTCGATAACCTCTACGGGTGCCGCGAGTCTCTGGCCGACGGGATCAAAAGGGCAACGGACATCATGATAGCCGGTAAAATGGTGGTTGTCTGCGGTTACGGTGACGTCGGAAAAGGATGTGCCCAGTCCATGCGGGGATTTGGGGCCCGGGTGGTGGTGACGGAGATTGATCCTATCTGTGCCCTGCAGGCCGCGATGGAAGGCTACGAAGTGAGAACCCTTGAAGATGTGGCGCCAATTGCGGATATTTTTGTGACGGCAACCGGCTGCTGCGACGTCATCACCGGCCGTCACATGGAAATGATGAAAGATGAAGCCATCATTTGCAATATCGGCCACTTCGACAGCGAAATCGAAATGAGCTACCTCGAATCAAGCAGAAACTGCGAGAAGGAAACCATCAAACCGCAGGTGGATAAATGGACGCTTAAATCGGGGCGTTCCATCATTGTGCTGGCGGAAGGGCGGCTGGTGAACCTGGGGTGTGCAACAGGCCATCCGAGTTTCGTCATGAGCAACAGCTTTACCAATCAGACGCTGGCGCAGATCGAACTGGCAACAAAGAAATATGCCGTGGGGGTTTATACGCTTCCAAAAACACTGGACGAAGAGGTGGCAATGCTGCATTTGTCCAGATTGGATGCCAGGATTTCAAAGTTGACGAAAAAGCAGGCGGATTATCTTGGCGTGTCGGTGAATGGACCTTTCAAACCCGAGCATTACCGGTATTAAACTTATATTTTGTCATAACCCTTCGAGTCACGCGTTCCGGGCAAGCGAAGCGCGACCCGGAATCCAGGAACAAAGGAACTGGTTCCCCGCTTTCGCGGGGACGATGTCTGGATTCCCGCCTTCCAGATCGTGTCGTCATGTCATTGCGAGGGAGGGAAACGACCGAAGCAATCTCATAAGTTCACGAATACATGAGATTACCACGACGCCTGAGAGGCGTCTCGTAATGACAAAGAAGAATTACGACACAATCTTCATCCAAAGGAAGACAAGCTTGCCTGTCCTCCGCCGGCGGAGGTGGCGCAACGCGCCGGAGGTGGAACGCCGTTCGCCTTACCCCTTACCCCTTCTTGTCAGGTTCTGATCTTATAGAACAGGTAAGCTGCGAGACCGCCAAAAAGGACGTT
>CAYMYR010000131.1:0-3209 GCA_964394715.1 uncultured Smithella sp. | reverse complement strand
ACATGCCGCGCCGGAATTCCAAGGATTTGGAAATCGTCATCTTATCCACATACTTCAAATCGCCACCCATGGGAACACCCGTGGCAATGCGTGTGATCCGGATATTCGAATCCTTGAACATCCGGGTGATTAAGAGCGCCGTGGATTCACCGTGAACGTTGGGGTTTGTGGCCAGAATCAGTTCCTGAACGTTGCCCTCGCTGACTCTTTTTTGTAATTCACCAAGGCGCAGATGCTCCGGTCCGATACCGTCCAGCGGCGCCAGCGCTCCGTGCAGAACGTGATAGGTTCCGTGGAAAACGCCGCTTTCTTCAATGGCGGCAAGGGCATCGGGCTCTTCCACCACGCAGATTACGTGATGATCGCGCTCTGTATTCCGGCAAATGTGACAGACATCTTCTTCTGTTGGATTGAGGCATATCCTGCATAGCCGGATTCTGCGTTTCACCTCAACCAGGCTCTCCGCCAGTTTCTCAACGTCATCCGGAGTGGCTCGCAGGATATAGTTGGCCAGCCTGGCCGCCGTCTTTGCCCCGATTCCGGGCAGCTTGGCCAGTTCATCAATAAGGCGTTTGATGGGTTGTGCGTAGGATTTCATGGGTTTTCTTACATGCCCATCCCGGGAAGGTTCAGTCCGCCCGTAATCTTGGCCATTTCCGAGGAAGCCATTTCCTGGGACTTGCGAATGCCCTCATTCACCGCCGCTGCTATCAGATCCTGCAGCATGTCAATGTCTTCAGGGTTGACAACTTCTTTCTCGATTTTCAGAGAAACGATTTCAAACTTTCCGTTTACGGTCACCTTAACCATACCGCCTCCGGACTGCGCTTCAATCGTTTTTATGGCCAGCTCCTCCTGGAGCCGACCGATTTTTTCCTGCATTTTTTTTGCCTGTTTCACGATGTTGCCGATGTTGTGCACTTTATTATCCCCCTTTTTCTGAAGGTCCGTTACAGATTCAGCTCCGCTCCGAACCGTCTGCCCATCTATTTTCGTCTGCCGTCTTAAATGACTCCTTTATCTTTCATTATCATTGCTTTTTGATTGCTTTAATCTCCACCAATTCCGCTCCTTCAAATTCGGCCAGCACTTTCTGAAAAAGCGGATTATTCAAGGCGTCTCGCCTGATATCGTTCTGGTTGTTGGTTTTGTTGCCACGAGGGCTTGAACCGTTTGTGTTTTTCATTGGCGCATCTATGGTTTGAACCGCAAGGGAAACTTTTTGTGAATAAAAAATCCCAGCAATTCTTTCCAGTTCTTCTTTTTGTGTTTTTTCCATAATGCTGTCGAGAAACAGATAACCCCTGGGAAAGCCAAGGGTTAAACAGCCGTTTTCAAATCCCAGAACTTCAGCAGGTGCAATTTTTGCCCCAAGCCGGGAATTTTCTTTTTTAATAAACTTTTTTAAATCCTCTGACGTCACGGTCTTTCCGGAAGGATGGACCTCCGCTTCCTGCGGACTTTGTTGCTCTCGGGGCCCATCATCTGATCGCTGAATGTTTTTTGGCTGTTGTTGCACCGGGGGCTGTTTCTGTGGATTGAGCATATGATCCGTCCTGCATCCGGACGGCATTCCATTCTGGAGCTGTTGCTCCATGTATTCGAGAGTTGCCAGGATTTCTCCCACCGGCAGCACCGGCTCCAGGTATGACATCCTGATCAGGACGGTTTCCAGTTTCAGCCGCACCTCCTGGCTGCGACGCAGGCTTTCGGCTTCAGACAGCAATATATCCAGATAACGCTGCAGCGTTTCGCGGGAAACATTGATCGTCTGCTTTTTTAGTTTTTCCACCTGCTCAGGAGCAATGTCAAATGATGAACTTTCATCCGAGGCGATTTTAACCAGCAGCAGGTTGCGAAAATGCCTTAAAAGCATGGTGTAAAATTGTTTCATATCCATGCCGGCCAGGTAGGCCTCTTCCAGGATCACCAGGCAGGCGCCTGCATTTCGCGATAACACTGCTTCGGAAAGGCTATACAGGTACTTGCGGTCGGCCAGCCCCAGGATGTTTTCCACATCGTCATCTGAAATATTCAACCCGGCATAGGCAATGACCTGATCAAAAATACTCTGGGCATCACGCATGCTTCCGTCACCCGCCTCTGCAATCCAGGAAAGCGCCACGGGACTGATCGTAATGCCTTCAGCCACGGATACTTTACTTAAATTGGCCGCGATCTGGCCCAGAGATATGCGGCGGAAATCATAGCACTGGCAGCGGGACAAAATCGTGGCCGGCACCTTGTGATTTTCAGTTGTGGCAAAAATAAAAATGACATGCCCCGGCGGTTCTTCAAGTGTCTTTAGAAGTGCATTGAACGCTTCACGCGTCAGCATGTGAACTTCATCGATAATGTAGATTTTATACCTGGAGGCAGCCGGCGCGAATTTGACGTTTTCCCGCAGTTCACGGATTTCGTCGATACCACGGTTGGAGGCGCCGTCGATTTCCCGCACATCCATCGAGTTTCCATCCGTAATTTCGCGGCAGTTCGGACAGACGTTGCAGGGCGTCGCTGTCGGCCCCTGTTCGCAGTTGAGCGACTTGGCCAGAATGCGTGCTACAGAGGTTTTCCCGACACCTCGCGGGCCGGCAAAAAGAAACGCGTGCCCGATACGTCCCTGGGCAATTGCGTTGCTGAGCGTTCGGACAACCGGCTCCTGTCCCGTAACCTCGTCAAATTTTTGCGGGCGGAATTTTCGCGCTAAAACCTTGTATTCCAATAAAACCTCTATTCATGGATTTTTACAAGTTAGGAATTTAATTCACTTATAACTGGTGACCGGGTTTACCGCAACACACGACGGGATTTGCTGCCGCTGCTTCCTTCCGGACCTGACGGGGTTCACAAGCCTTCGTTGTACGGGACCCGGCCATATTCCCATAATGACTGTCACGCAAAAACTCTTAATGGATAAATCGACAGGAATCAACCCAAATTTTTGCCGGATGCTGGAATCCGGCAATGAAAACGCCGGCCCCTTGGGCCGGCTGTCATTGTACTGAAATCTGGCGGAGAGAGGGGGATTCGAACCCCCGTGGGAGCTTGTGGCCCCCAAATCGATTTCGAGTCGATCCCGTTACGACCACTTCGGTACCTCTCCGGATTTTTTTGCTATTACACGGCAGAGACGCTGCACGCAGCGTCTCTGCATTATATTCTGGCGGAGAGAGCGGGATTCGAACCCGCGGTACACCTTTGTGGGC
>CAYMYR010000130.1:0-3307 GCA_964394715.1 uncultured Smithella sp. | reverse complement strand
GGTTTTTGTTTTATTTGCCTTTATACTAATGAAATTTGCGTGCCAGAATTTGAAAGACAATGAAAATAGTTTGTAGCCTATTGATATTATGGAGTATTATGATTAAGCGATCATTGCAGAGATTGCTGGAGAATGCACTTTTTTACCTCTTTTTTTAATTAAATATTCAATCAGGTTTAACGATATTTTAAAATTGGTGGTGACCGGTAAAAGAGTTGTGTATGATGATGCCGTACTTATCAAAACTTGAGGTTTTTTCGCAGTAAAGGAGACAGATGATGACGGAGGGAGAAAAACTGATTATTGAACTGTTTGAAAAAATCAGGAAACAGCAATGGGACGATATCGACAAATTTATCCATCCTGTGTTTCAGTCCGTTCATGAGGATGGAAGCAGAAATAAAGAAGAAGAGATCACGACCCTCAAAGGCTTACACATGGGGGAATATTATCTGAACGACTTCAAGGTGACACAGGAGGAGTCTCTGATGGTTGTTACTTATACCGTGAGGGCGCAGGAACTCATTGACGGGAAACACACCCTGACAAAACCGTCGCAAAGATTGTCCGTCTTTGTAAAATCCCGGGGCAAATGGCGATGGCTGGCCCACGCCAATTTCATTCCCATTGAGGAGGCAAAATGAAAACAGACCATGTTTTAGTCATTTTGGGCAGTCCGAGAAAAAAAGGAAACAGTGCGATTTTGGCGGAGCAGATCAGCCAGGGGGCAAAATCAGAAAAAGCTGAAATTGAAACCATCTATCTGCACGGGAAGAACATCGCCCCCTGCAAAGCCTGCATGAGCTGCCAGAAGAAAGGAAGCAAGGGCTGTTCTATCGATGACGACATGCAGGAAATTTATGCAAAGCTGATCAAGGCAGACGCCTGGGTCATAGCCAGCCCCGTCTACTGGTTTACCATGTCTGCCCAGACCAAGATATTCATGGATCGTTGTTTTGCGTTACCCGCCTACCACCATGATCCCTTTCGGGGCAAGCGAATCGCCATCGCCATGTCATACGGTGATGAAGATGCTGTCAGATCCGGCTGCATCAATGCTTTAAGAACATTTCAGGATGCATACAGATTTACAGGGTCTTCTCTTGTTGGAATGGTCTACGGGAGCGCCATGGACGCAGGCGAAATTCGGTCAAATGAAAAGTTAATGCAGGATGCATACAATCTCGGGAAAATGCTGGCAGTAAAATAGAAATTATTATTTATCAGATTTTCTGTTGATTAAAATGAAAATCTGATGCGGGCAAATAAATTAATATTCGTGCAATTATTTAACAAATATGGCATGATACCTTTAAAAGGGCAGGGGATATTTTCTCCGTCATCGATTAACCGCAACCCATAAATTGCCGGTCCGCACAAAGGCGATATGAAATCGGCATATACATTAACAAACACTCCATTATATTATAAAAGCGAGCTCCGGTATGCGATGCTGTCGGATTGAACCAGAGTTGAATTGGAAGGCAGATCAAAAGCCTTGTAAGCCGAAGAACAAAGCACTATGACCCAAAAATAGTTGGGTACAGGTAACCAATCTTTTATTCTGCAATAAGCTTGTCGAATCGTTGCGTAAGAGGGATCTATGGAGCGGAGAAAGAGCCCTTTTCTGTGCGGTGTGAAAATTGTTCCGGGATTGCTGCTGCTGATGTGTTTTCATGTGCCGCGCCTTTACGCAGTTCATGACACATCTTTGCGGACGGATCTTAATTTCTCCTACACGTTCAATGAACAATTTCAGGCCGTATCTTATGTATTTATCCAGGCCGATCAAGATATTTCAAACTATGATTATGGTGAGTGGGGAGTCGGGATTCAGTATCAGACACCGCTTTCGTGGCTTTCTTTCCTGATTTACTATCAACAGGGATATTCAAAGGATGATGAACGTCACTGGGAACTTGAGCAAAAACCAAGCATCAACATGAACACACAGGTTGCCCTTTACGGTTTCAAAATATCAAACCAGATCCGTTTTGAATACAGAATAACACCCGAATGGAATGATTATCGAATTAAAGATACGCTGGTCATCTCCTGGCCTGATCTCATTTTTCAGCTTCAGCCCTATATAGGATGGGAGATGTTTTATGAGAACCATGACAAGGCGCTCATGCTCAACAGGATAAAACTGGGTGTCTCCAGGAATATCGGCAGCCATGTTTCCATAGGTCCCTATTATCGGATTGATTTATCCAATATAAACAGCGGATGGGAATGGACCAGGCAGCTCATCGGATTTCAGGTAACCATCAATTATTAGGAATGAAGACCATGTTGAAGAAAATAATAACGATGGATGGACCATACAAAAAAAACATTACCGGTAAGCTTTTGCGAGGGTTATGCATTCTGCTGCTGATTCTGTTAATGGGAACTCCGTTTGCCCGGGCGGATGGCCGGGTTGTCAGAGTTGGGGTCTACGAAAATCCGCCGAAAGTCTTTACATCCGAGTCCGGGACACCATCAGGAATCTTTATTGATATTATCGAGTATATTGCAAAGCAGGAAGACTGGGACCTGGAGTATGTAACGGGGACGTGGGCAGAGGGGCTGGATCGCCTGGCCCGGGGGGAAATAGACTTGATGCCGGATGTGGCCTTTACGGCTGAACGGGACGAAAAATTCTCATTCCACAAAATCCAGGTGCTGTCATCATGGTTTCAGGCTTATGCCAGAGGCGACAGGGGGATTCGGTCGATACTGGACTTAAATGGAAAGCGCATTGCCATTCTGGATAGGTCGGTTCAGCAGGAGGCTTTTACGCGTTTTAGCCAGGGCTTTGGCCTGCGTATCACACTTGTTCCCGTTCAGGATTACAAAACAATGTTTGAGATGGCTGCCCGGGGTGATGTGGATGCGGCTGTAACAAACCAGTTTTATGGTGCCATGCATGCCAGGCAATACGGCCTGGTGGACACAGCGGTTGTTTTTGAACCCTCCGCCCTCTTTTTTGCGGCACAAAAGAATGATAAAACGCAACTGCTGGAAGCCATAGACCGCCACTTGTCTGTTCTGAAAAAAGACACGCAATCGCCCTATTATCATTCTTTGAAAAAATGGACGTCTGAGAAGGTTCGTTTCAAAGTTCCACTGTGGCTGCAGATTCTGGCTTTGGTTGCGGGTGTTGCCTTGCTAACGAGCCTTGCGGGAAGCTTCGTTCTGAAGCGTCAGGTAAATGCACGAACCCGCGAGCTTTGGCAAATCAATCAGGAAATGGAGCAGAGGATTATCGAGCGGACGGCGCAGTTGGAGGAAGCGAGGATGAAGGCCGAATCAGCGGACCGGT
>CAYMYR010000129.1:0-3332 GCA_964394715.1 uncultured Smithella sp. | reverse complement strand
CTTCGGATATTCGCAAGGACGGTGGTGTGGCAAGAATGTCCGATCCGGGGATGATAGCTGAAATAAAAAAAGCCGTATCCATTCCGGTGATGGCCAAAGCCAGAATCGGCCATTTTGTGGAAGCTCAGCTGCTGGAAGCCCTGCGTATAGACTACATTGATGAAAGCGAAGTCCTGACTCCGGCTGATGAAGAATGCCATATTGATAAGACAAAGTTTTCCATTCCTTTTGTCTGCGGAGCGCGCAATCTGGGTGAAGCCCTGCGCAGAATTGCCGAAGGCGCGGCCATGATCCGCACAAAGGGTGAAGCAGGCACGGGCAACGTCGTGGAGGCTGTCCGCCACATGAGAACCATGAACCGGGAAATCCGCCAGCTGGCACAAATGCCGGTTGAAGAAGTGACGGGATTTGCCAAAACAAACGGCCTGCCCTATGAACTGGCCCTCAAAGTGAAAGAACTGGGACGCCTTCCGGTTGTCAACTTTGCCGCAGGCGGTCTAGCAACGCCAGCTGACGCGGCACTCATGATGCAATTGGGCTGCGATGGCGTTTTTGTCGGTTCCGGCATTTTCAAATCGGCTGATCCGGCCAAACGGGCGCGTGCTATCGTCAAGGCAACCGCATACTTTAACGATCCGCAAAAAGTTCTGGAAGCGTCCATGGGACTGGGCGAGGCCATGCCGGGTCTGGAAATCGGTCAGATTCCGCCGGAGCAGATCCTGGCGAAGCGGGGATGGTAATTGCTGATATGTCCGTGCATTTGGTGAAGAATACACCGGGCGTTATCGGTGTGCTTGATTTACAGGGTGGTGTCCACGAGCATCTGGAGCATCTGGAACGACTGGGCATTCCCTATGCAAGAGTCAAACAGCCGGCGGATTTTGCGGACCTGGCGGGTCTGATCATTCCCGGCGGCGAAAGCACGTGCCTTGCAAGGCTTCTGGATATTTTTGAGTTGAAAGAGGTTATCCGCCATCATTACCTAAAAGGAATGAAAATCTGGGGTACCTGCGCGGGGGCCATTCTGCTGGCAAGCCGGGTGGTGGGCGAGCAACCCTGTCTAGGGCTGATTGATATGGATATCGAGCGCAACGGTTTCGGCAGCCAGCTCGACAGCTTTAAAAGTGAAGCACTCATTGAAGCGGTGTCCGCTGATCCGATTCCTTTAACCTTTATCCGTGCGCCCAAAATTCTTCGGGCAGGAAAAGATGTTCATGTTCTGCTTCACATGGATGATTATATTGCCGCAGCGGAAAACGATGGAATTTTAGTGACCGTTTTTCACCCTGAATTGACCGGCTGCCTGGCGCTTCATCGCTATTTTGCTTTGAAGTGCGGATTGAGTCTGGTTGCAGAAACCGTTCATCAGGACTGGGACAACGTAAGTTGGATGAAACTTGCCAGAATTGCTTCATGATTGAATTATTATTACGGCAACTAAATATAAATGAGTGTCACTGATTTGTCCTCCGCTGGCGCGTGTGCCCTCGTGTGACCTTCAGGTTATCAGGGTAGAGGTGGCGTGAAACGCCGGAGGTGGTTGTTGTAGGGATTGCTCCCCGAGCAATCCGAATCGGCAAGGACGGCAAATACCGGACGATTACACGGAGCACCCCGCATGAAGTGACAACCTCCCCCTACCCCCTCCAAGAGGGGGACAAGAAAAGGAGGTAACATTAATTAATTAAACCTCTAATTGCCGGAGTAATAATACCTGTCTGAATACGTCATGTCCTTTATTCCCATTATTGAAAATACATTTTTTGCCAATGGCCGCTATTGGGGCGGGCTCAATTCATCCCTTTACCGGAGCGGGTCTTTCTGGGTGATGAAGACAGGCATAGAATCTGCCGATCTCAATATGGTCTGGAACGAAAAGCCGCTGACCCGGGAAGACCGCGGATCGATTGAGGACATTAAAATATCGTTTCAGCAGGCCTGCCTGCCTTTCTGGTGCTGGGTATTCCCCTGCGGCCGCTCAGAGGCAACCAGCGAAATTCTCCAATCGGCAGGATTTTCCTTCATAGAAAGTATTCCGTGCATGCTTGCCGATTTGAGCCGTCCAGAAGTTGAGGAGAATGATCGCAGCCTGCAGATTGTGCAGGTTCAAAACGAAGAAACATTGTGTGTGTGGGAAAAAGTTTCGTTTGCGGGATTTGATTTTCCGCCGGAAACACAGCACCAGTATCATCGCTTTGTGGGAACATTTAATCTCAAAACTGATTCGCCTCAAAAATTTTTTCTGGCTTATTTCAACGGGCAGCCCGTCGCGACATCCCTGCTGTTTCTGCATGAAACAGCCGCCGGCATTTATTTTATCTCGACTCTTGCTGAATTCAGGAGAAAAGGAATCGGCCTCGCCGTAACACGTGCGGCTATGACAGCCGCGAGGCTAGCAGGAGCGCAATATGCCACGCTGCAATCCTCTCCCGACGGTTTGCATGTATACCGACAGGCAGGATTTCAGGAGTACTGCCGTGTGGATGTGTATGGTTTAAGTGGCTCATAATGACTTAATAGTTAATGAATTTAGACATTTCAACGAAAATACCCTGGATGAAATAAAAAAATCCTGTTATGATACAAACGGAATGGAGAAAGCATTATGAACAAAAGCTCGTATCTAAAGTGGGAACCGCAATATAGTGTCGGAGTGGAAATTCTTGATGAGCAGCATCGCAAGCTGTTTGATATTGTCAATGATCTAACCGATGAAATTGACATGGGCTCGAAAAATTTACTGCCCGTTATTCATGATCTTGTCAATTATTTGTCTGTTCATTTCAAACAGGAAAGTATTGTCATGATGGAATCCAACTATCCCGGCTATATGAAGCACAGCCGCGAGCATCGGGAATTCACTGATAAAGTCCAGGCTTTTTTGCAAGACTATGAGCGGGGTGATGAAGAGCTTGGCCTTAAAATGATCGTTTTTCTGAAAGAGTGGATTTTTAACCACACCACCAGACTCGATATGGAATATGCGCACCATTTGAAGGACATGGCTGATAAGCAAAATTCATCGCAGACCTGAAACAAATCTCAATACAATTCCTGTTTTTCACAAAGCATGCAGGGGCTGAGTAGCTGGCTCGAAAAAAGGTCTCTCAGGGTTGGCTGTTTGCTCGCTTGAACAAGCGCTTTAATATTTTTCTCACAATCCAGATAAAAAATATTCCAATTAGGACCAGGCCCAGGATCGGTACAAAAACCGCCAGCAGGGCTACGATAATGGATCCGGCCAGTTCCATGGTGGAAAAGATCGGATTGGCCGTGCCCGCGGTTGCAATCGTTGATTTTGCGCGCACAGCAACAGTGGACGCCTGAACCAG
>CAYMYR010000128.1:0-3456 GCA_964394715.1 uncultured Smithella sp. | reverse complement strand
CCCGTTTCATTACCTTTACCGCCATCGAAAACATCTGTCGTAAAGAGATCAGACGGCTGCTGCAGAAATAATGACGGCATGAATATCAACATTCCATGAATATAATCAACCATTCACCCATGGCAGTTGCAACATATTTCCTGATGGACAGGGATGGCGCAGAGGTCATGCTTTTGGTGCTCAAGGGAACCTGGCGCATCGAAAGAGACGGGGCCTTATCCATTGCCGAGGAACAAATGCCGGTTATTTCTGAACCGGTCTATCGCGGTGAACCGGGCAAGTCGAGCCTGGTCTTTGATACGGATGCGGTCCTTGAAAAAACAGGCACCGACTGCGTGCTGATCGGCCATGCCAGAGCGCTGAAACCGCACCTGGCGCACGTGGATGTCACCTTTGGCATCGGGCCTGTTAAAAAGCAGGCGCGGGTGTTCGGCGACAGGCGCTGGAAGAAGGGAATCCTGGGAGGTGCCTCGATCATAAAAATCAGTCCTATCGAAGAAATCCCCCTCGTCTGGGAAAATGCCTTTGGCGGAATCGATGCGAGTTATGAAGATTCTTCAAAGCATGAAGTCTGTCAGGAAAACCCTGTAGGCAGAGGTTTCATCGCTGCAAAATCCAAAATTGATATTGATGGACAGCTTCTACCGAACATCGAAGACCCGGCCAATTTAATCAACAAACCGAAGCAGCGGCCCATACCAGTCGGCTTCGGCATGGTCGCACCATACTGGCAGCCCAGGGTATCGTATGCAGGCACATATGATGAACAATGGCGCAAGTATATCAGCCCGCTGCTTCCCGAAGACTTTGACATTCGTTTTAACTCATGCGCGGCACCCGGACTGACAACACCATCACATCTCAAAGGAACAGAAAGAGTGATGATTGAAGGGGCGTCAAAATATGGACGGCTTCTTTTCGATCTGCCCGGTGTGGCGCCTCGAGTGATTGTCCGGCGTTGGGGGGATGAAGCCGATTTGCCGATGCAATTGGACACCGTAGTTGTTGAACCCGATGAAGAAAGGGTTATTTTGACCTGGCGCGGGGTTTGGAATGTTCATGGCAAGATCCATCAGCTGATATCTGTTCGTGTTGAGACATGAATAAACAGCGAAAGGGTCAAGTGACGCTTCGACAGGCTCAGATACGGAAGACTAGAGGCTCAAGGCTCAAGCAAAGGGAGACGCCATGAAAGAGATTTGCTTTTTACGCTGTATGTTCATTCACCTTGAAAAAGTGCCTTAGATGTGTTTCACTTACACCGATAATATTTAATGAATGGTTTCAACTTGATCCAATTGTGCCATTGTTGATGGGAACTGTATGAAGCAGGTTCAAAATTACATTCTTTTATTTTCTCTGGTTGTCCTGTTTATTTTTACCGGATGCGGAGATAAAAATGAGGCAGATGATCTGCTGCAGGTAAAATGCGGCAAGAATAGTGAGGCGTTTTTCAAGAAAAGCTACGATGCGGTTTATTCCGGTTTTTACGCAAGTCATTATAATAAGAAGCGGAATAAATGCTATATGTTATTCTACAACCCGGTAACAAAGCGAAAGATTTTATATGATGTTGACAAATCAAATCTTCGAGGGATGTTTTCTTCCGATGGCGTTTATTGTTTTGTCTATGAAAAGAAATGTAAAACGGAAAAGGAATGGGATAAGCTCGTTGAGCCTTACATGCAAGAGTAACGGTAAAATGCTGCGGAAATCATGATGAAGCCAAACAACACAGCTGTGGCGGTGGCAATGGTATTTGTGATTGCTGTTTCTATCGGCTGCTGGAAAAATAAAACGAAAGAGCAATCTTCAATTGCGCCTGCAATTGCATCGGACTGGGTGGAATACGGAACGACGGGTGATGGAGGTGCTTTGTTGTATAATAAGGCCGCTATCAAGTGTCAGCCAAAGGATATATGCCAGTTTTGGAGCAAGTATATCTTTTCTGAGGAAAGCAAGGAAAAATTCATTAAGGGGCTGAAAAAGACCGGACCTTTAACCGAAAACTGGCATGGGCTTTCTGAGATGACCTATTTGAATGAAATTGATTGCAAAAAAGGGATGTCCCGATATTTGTCGAAAACTTTCTACGATAAAAATCGTAAGGTAATTGTTCGTGTTCCATTTGATAACCCAGAATGGAAGCAAATAACTCCTGAATCACATATTGATAATTTACGAAAAATAATCTGCAGCCCATAATCCATCTTAAAACCGCACCTGTTGCGTCGGTCTGTTTTCGGGCTTGCGGCACTCAAACATGCGGTTGAAGACGGTCAAGGTTTGCTTTTTCCGCACCTTTATGCTAGTGCGCTTTGCCGGTACAGGAAAAATCATGACAATTCAAACTCCTTATTTCTTGTCAGAAACCGAATTGAATCATTTGAAAAACTGGTTTTCCCATTATGCCCGGTTGTTCTATGGCCCTGATCCTGTCATCCAGCAGGCCATGGAATTGAAGGAAAAGCATTCCCTGAGGGTCTGTGATGAAATCCTGCGTATCGGCAGGCAACTTGGCATGAGTCAAAATGCCTTGAGGATTGCCGGGGCAATGGCCCTGTTTCATGATCTGGGCCGCTTTGAGCAATTCACCCGTTATCATACATTTGCGGACAACAAATCAGAGAACCACGCCCAACTGAGTGTAAATGTGCTTCAGCAACAGAACACGCTGGCAGCATTAAACGAAGAAACCCGTGACTTGATCCTCAAAGCAATTTCCTTTCATAACCGCTTGAACATTCCTGATGATGTAAATCCTATCTGCATGTATTTTAGCAGGTTGCTCAGGGATGCGGACAAACTGGATATTTTTCACGTGGTGACAAGCTATTACAGTGCAGGCCCCGGGGAGAAAAGCAATGCCATTGAACTGGATCTGCCTGATTCACCGGTTATATCTGATGATATCCTGGCCAGTCTCCGTGAGGGCAGAATGATCAGCATGCAGCAGTTACAATCATTCAATGACTTCAAACTGCTTCAAATGGCCTGGATTTATGATATTAACTTTCAGCCCGCTTTCCGGATCATTCAAGAACGGGATTATCTGAAAAAAATCAGGAATGCCCTGCCGGCATCCGACAGAATCGACCAGATTTATGATCATATTGTATCTTATCTTAAGAAGCGCTCAGATTGCAGTGAACCGCCCCCGATAATACCGGTTTAGAAAAAGTATTGGATATCCGGGAAACAAGGAACGCGGAAGGTGTCAGCCGTCCTGCTTGTTGACCGGTTTCAAATCAACCAAGATTCATAACAATGCATCCGGGAATTATATAATCCCAGATTACGCAATAGACAAAAAAGACATTCTTATGTCATTTCGAGGAGTGCTAACGACGAGAAATCTTTCTTTTATTGATTTTCAAGATTTCTCAGTCACTTCGTTTGTTCGAAATGACAAGGAGAAACAACAAATTTCTCTATTGCGTAATCTGGGATAATAGG
>CAYMYR010000127.1:1388-3509 GCA_964394715.1 uncultured Smithella sp. | reverse complement strand
ATTTTCTTCCAAGTGGCAACAGAATTCTGAAAGTGGTCCCTTTGCCTTCTTCGCTTTCTGCGTTCAGTTTGCCTCCATGCGCGTCAATGATCGTTTTACAATGATAAAGACCGATTCCCATTCCCTGCTTCTTTGTGGTCTGAAAAGGACGGAAAAGATTTTTTTCCATAAATTCTCTGGACATTCCGCAACCGGAATCACTTATGGATATTTCCACCCAGTTGTCCTGTAATACGGTGGAAACGGAAATCCGGCCTTCACTGCCTGTTGCATCATAAGCGTTCATGAACAAATTTTCAAAAACTTTATTCATCTGTTCGTGATCAATCATCAAGGGTGGCAGGTCTGGATGATAGCTCTGATGCACCGGGGCTTTGACATATTCTTTCAAATCCTGGATGGCTGTGGTGATCATGTCATTGATGTTGGTTTCACGAAAAGAAAGGTCAATTTTCTGACTCAGAAGAGAAAGCCGGCTGCTCATCTTGTTGATTTTATCTACACTCTGCTTCATGGTTTTCAGCGCGTCCGCCTGAAAGTCCGGATTGTCCATGTATTTTGGCAGGTTCTGTGTCACCAGGGACAGTTTCGATGCCAGGTTTTTCAAATCATGCATGAAAAAGGCGGACATGGTCTGAAACGCTTCCAGTTCCTTGGTCTGGCGCAGGCGCTCGGAAAGCCTCAAGCTCAACAACGACGCCGCGGCCTGATCAGAAATGGTTTTAATCAGCTCCGATTCTTCAAAAGTAAGTGCTTCATAGAAAACCTTTTCACTCAAGGTCATGATCCCAATCAGAAGGCCTGCGGCTTTCAGAGGGACGCAATAGCGGATTTGCGATTCCTTCGTCTCCAATGGATAGGCGCGGGCCAGGTCAGAAACCCAGTCATCCTCTCGCCCTTTTAAATCAACCGGCATATTTTGGTTGTTTATGGCTCTGATCAGCATCGACCCGCCCTGCTTGAAATAGTTCATTTCATCAGCCTGGGCGGCTGTGAAAACGGTTGATCCGCCAAAGGATAATTGTTCCTGTTTTTCATCCACAAGCCAGATGCTGACGGAGAGGATCTGCAGGGTGTCCGAAACCATCTTGACAATGATGCTGCACAGTTCATCCGTCTTGGTGACAGAGGCGGTTCTCTGGGTGAAGTCTCCCCATATTTTCTGATAGTCGTATTGAGGTCGCTTGAAATGTCTGCTGATAAAGCGTTTTCTTTTTATGCGGAGCCGGTCGGAAAGCAGAAAAGCGGCAAGAAAGATGACGGTGATAAAAATCAGGAAAACGATCAGGTTGATATTTTTGACCCATTCGAAATGAAGTAAAATCCAGGCGATGACTCCCAGCGATATGAAATATGCGCCGACAATCAGGACGGTGAACGAAGTATAAAGAAACTGGTGTGAAAGCTGGATACCGGAATCCAGCGGTTTGCCGCGGAACAGCGAGCGCAAAATTAAAATGTCCGCGATAAGCAGTGCTCCGAGGTCCGCAACATAAAGGCCCGTGTCCACGCCATTGAAGAGGACGACCTGGCTGTCCGTAAAAAGCCGGATCGCGAAGATGCCGCCAATTCCCAGAAACATGAATTTCGTTTGCCAGCGAATGTGGCCGGTGGAATGACGAAAAGTCCTTTCCAGATTCATCACAACGGCAATGGAAATAATGACAGACAGGACATGCCACAGATAACCTGCCCATCCGATTCGGATAAACAAGGTATTCGAACCATGGGGAGCCAGAACCAGGGATATGAAATCCTGACTGAAAAAGATGACCAGGGAAAGCGGCGCCGCGGCAGCCAGCATTAAAACCCATTTCCATCTGGAGACCTGTTCTGAATAATTGGTTCGGGAAAAACTGATTGCGAACATCAGCCAGACGGCCGGAACAACAGAAGACAAAATATACAGCTGACGCTGCCAGAAGAGGAAATCAGAAAGCGCCTCTGCGCGATAGGCAAAACCGGTCAGGGCAGCCTCCAGTGCAAGCAGCGTCATGCCCGTCGCAAAGACACCCTGAACAAAAGAACGCGGACCGCGGTAAATACTGACGGCAATCACAGCAATGGTAACGCCCGCGGCTAAAAATGAAAGCCCTGTGTTAAAATCCATGATCCATCCGT
>CAYMYR010000127.1:0-1288 GCA_964394715.1 uncultured Smithella sp. | reverse complement strand
ATGACCGGATCAACATAATTTCCCAGAAGAGAAAGCGTTAAAATCCGGATGCTGTTTTTAAACATGGCAATCACCACCGCGCAGATCACCAGAAAAATTTGTTTCCAGGGGGATTTTAAAAACATGTGACCTGCCAGGATAGAGACGATGAAGATAGCCATGCTTGAGCGTATACCACTGCATTGCCTGGCAACTTCAACGCTTAGATTGGAAAGCTGAAAAACAAAACCGTCTCTGACAAAGGGAACGCCCGAGGCCATGAACAGGAGGTTGGAAAGTTCTGTGGACCCAACCTGCAGAAAGGTAATGATACTGTCCATAATTGCCGTCGGGACAGGCACAGTAAAAATCAAAAAAAACAGAGGGAATAATGCCCTGCGATAAGCCTGCATGCCGTAAGAAAGAAGAAAGGCCCCGTTTACAAAAATGAAGATGGAAAACATGATGAGGGATGCGTAGTTATTTTTATCCAGTCCCGAGCCAAGAAAAATACCGCCCAGAAACATGGCGATGCCAGGAAGCAGGACGGAAATTCCAGCGGTAAAAGAATAATTTACTTTTTCAAAGATTTCTTTGCGTTTGATATAAACCAGGTAAATGCTTACCAGGGGGATCAAAGCAATGTGCGAATAATATTCACTTTTGTCTGACGAATAAAGCGCTCTGACCGGTGTGTAGGCAACAATGAGTGCCGTGGCGGAAAATAAAAGAAACAGGATGTTTCTGGTGTTGATCATTTCCCTGATTTTTTCAGTAAAAGAATTCCCGCTCATAAAATCCTTTTTGTATTAATGACTTGACAACAATCCTTGTCATTCCCGCGGAGGCGGGAATCCAGGAATATGCGGATGCTGGCTTAAGTCCGGCATGATGTTGTTTGACATATTTAGTTGCCGGAGTAATAATTAACAATCTTATTAATATATTAGGCAAAAAAATGCGAACACTATTTTAGCGTTGCAGACCTTGTCTCATGGAAGGGATCCATTCTTTTGTTCTCATCTGGAGGGCAGACTGTGTCGCAATTCTTCTTTATCATAACCTTTCAGGTTAAGCGTTTCGGCCGCTTGCCTCTGTCATTTTGAACGTATGCACTCTTGTGTCATAATCTTACTAATCAAGTGTTCCGAAAATTTGTGACATCGTGTCATAACCTTACAGGTCACACGTTGCGAGCCGCCTCTTAGGCGGCGTGGCAATCTTGAAAAGATCCATCACTTTGTTCGGTATATGGACTTCTCGTCACTTCGCTTCGATTTCGACTGAAGCGAGAAATCTTAAAGACTTC
>CAYMYR010000126.1:0-3509 GCA_964394715.1 uncultured Smithella sp. | reverse complement strand
TCAAAGAATTTTGTCCACAATGTCTTAGCTCTCAACAAATATCATTTGTACTATTGAACATTTTTCTAAAACGGCAAAGTGAGGGGGAAGCTACGCATCAACCGGACGATCCAATATTGCAGAGGCTGGAAGCCTTCATGAACAACTTCCGGCTATTTTTTTGCTTGATGGTATTGGTTGATTTCCAAAATCAGTTCGCTTCGATCAAAGTAGACTTCATTGCGCCTGATTTTTCCCTGACTGTCGAATTGCACAAAGCATACGCCAATGCATTCAACGACTTTCCGGCCGACAGGAATTTTGGCCAGCCATTTGTTCAGGAAACCATCTTCCATGGGTATTGGTTCGATCTGTGTCCATACCCAATCCGGATTCTGGGAAAGCAGCTTTTTGAAGTACGAAAGAAGTTCTGTTTTCCCCTTTACGCCGGATGGTATTGCCGGATCAAGGTAAAAACAGTCATCTGAATAAAAATCGGCCAGTTTTTCGGGATTGTTGCCGGTCCAGGCAGGCAGCCACCTTGACGCAAACTCTCTTGCTTCCTCTTTGTTCATTTTTCACCTTTATGGACGGATTATGACAATTCATTCCGGGAAAAGAAATTTTGCCAACAATCTTTTATGAAAAACGCAATATCAAAGCTTGTCTGAGGTCCCTTGAAGCAGCCAGAGCGGAATTTTTTTCCGCTCTGGCTGCTCACCCTTTTATGGTTTTCCTGCCCTTAAGCAGGGGCGTTTGAACTACATGAAACTTTCTTCGGGGATATCAATAGCGCTGCGGTCGCCGAATTTCATCGATTTGAGATATCCGAAGATATCGGGAACATGATTCATGATATAGAACCGGGCCGTGGCAATTTTGCCCTTGTAGAAATCGGCGTCGATTTCGCCCTTCTCCTTGATCTTTGCCGACGCCAGAAGCGCCTGGTCGAGCATCAGCATGCCGCAGTAGACCCTGGCGCCTGCATGCATGGTCCGGGTGGCAAAAAGCTGTTTCATCTGCTTGTCGCCCTTCGTCCAGGCGTCATTCATGTTGACGATCTCCTTGAAAGCCGCCATGGCTTCCGCCATCATCGCAAATTCCGCCGCGAATTCGTCCGTCTTCCTGCCGGCGACGAATTCGTCAATTTCCCCCACCCACTTCTTGAATGGTGCACCGTCCTTCATGGTGAACTTGCGGCCGGTATAATCCTGCGCCTGGATGAAGTTGGTGCCTTCCCAGATTCCGTAAATCACAACATCCCGGTACAGTTCCGCCGGGGCGTACTCTTCCGTGAAGCCGTAGCCGCCGTGGCACTGGATGGCGTCGCCGGTGGTGAGCCTTGCCATGTCGGACGTATAAGCTTTGCACATGGGGTTGTTGATCGCAAACATATCATCATAATATTCCCGCTCTTCGGGCGCGGCGGCATCGACGGCCAGGTCGCGGTAGAGATAGGACTTGTAAATGAGCGCCCGGCAGGCCTCCAGAATGGACTTCTGGGACAACAGCATGCGGCGGACATCTTCATGTTCGATGATCCGGACGCTGGGGCCCTTGGGGTTGGTGGAATGTTTGCTCTGCACGCGCAGCTTGGTATAATCCAGAGCGGCGTAATAGGCGGCGCCGATGCATCCCAGGGAGAACAGGCCCGTGTTCAGGCGTTCCTCGTTCATGTACGCAAACATCTGCCTCATGCCGATGCCGCGGCCGTCCACCACTTCCGCCTCGCCGACCATCCAGCCGTAGCAGTTATCGTTTTCACCCATGGACAGGGTAGCCGTCGTAGAACCGTGAATGCCCAGCTTGTGCTCGATGCCCATTGTGGTGACGTCATTCCAGCCACCCAGGGAACCGTCGTCGTTGACCCAGAACTTGGGCACAATGAAGAGGGAGATGCCGGCGGTGCCTTCTTTTGCATTCGGTGTCTTGGCCAGCATCAGGTGAATGATATTTTCCGCCAGATCATGGTCTCCCGAAGAGATGAAACATTTTGTGCCGGTGAGCTTATACTTGCCGGGGACATCCGTGGGAACGGCCCGGCTCTTCACCGCACCGACTTCAGAGCCCGCACCCGGTTCGGTAAGCCCCATGGTTCCTCCCCATTCCCCTGTCCTGAGCTTGGGTATGAACAGGTCCTGCTGTTTTTTAGTGGCAAATTCATGAAGCACGGTGATCGCACCCTGCGTCAGACACCAGAACATTACGATCGACGGCGACGCAGCAGACTGCATTTCCAGAATCGGAGCGTACCAGCACAGCGGTATTTTGCCTTCACCGCGGTAACCAAACTGGGGTCCCAGCTCCGCATCCATAACGGTTTTATAAACATTCTTGAAAGAGTCAGGGGTAACAACCGCATGTTCATTACCGCCCACAAATTTCGCGCCGGGTTCATCGGCATCTTTGTTGGCAGGACACATCACGTCGCGGCAGACTTTGAAGTTCACATCGAGGAAACTATCAATGTCGTCAATCCCGTAGTATTCTTTGTAAGCATCAAGACTCAAGAGCTTATCTATGCCCAGCCATTCCTTAATCTGGAACGTGATGTCCCGAGTTTGATACAACCAATTACTGTGTGCCATATTCAATTCCTCCCATTTATAATTTAAGGATTATTTCCCCTTAAAAACCGCGTTACGGCGTTCGATGAAAGACAGCAGACCTTCCCTCATATCTTCACTTTTCATAACCTGCGCCACATCCTGAAAGATATCCTGCCTGGCCGCCTTTTCTCCCAGCAGCTCCGCCGTGCGGCTGTTTTTCAGGATATTGCGGACTCCCAGCGGCGCGGCTGTTGCCACACGACGGGCCAATTCCAGCGCCTTTTCCAGCTGTTTGCCTGGCTCGGTCACATACTGAACCAGGCCCGTCCGGTAAGCCTCCTCGGCGGTCCATTCATCACCGGTCAACAGGTAGCGCATAGCATTTGCCCTACCCATTTCCTTGGGCAGTCTCAGTGTTGCCCCGCCGCACGGGAAAAACCCCCGGCGCACTTCCAGCATGCCAAACCGCGTATCGGATGCCGCCACGCGGATGTCCGCGTTGAGCATCGTCTCAACACCCCATGTAAAGCAATATCCCTGCACGGCAAATATGATCGGTTTGCGGCATCGGGCATCGCTCATCATGTAAAAAGGGTCAATTTCATTTTTTTCGGCCAGCGGAAATCCCGCACCTCCGGCAAAAACATCCGACCAGTCGGTCAATTCAAGTCCCGATGTAAAATGAGGACCGTTGGCATAAACCACTCCCACCCGGTAATGATCGTCCTGATCCAGTTTATAATAGGCCTGTGCCATTTGGGAGTACATTTCCCGGGTCATGGCGTTGTATTTTTTCGGCCGGTCGATCTCAATAAGCATAATGTGTTCTTCGGTTTTGATGTTGATTGTCATATATTTTCCTCATCTGGTATTTAAACTGACCGGGAGTATAAGGAAAGGAACCGCACATGTCAACGCAATAATCAATCGGTTATTATGGTATCCATATTTTTTCCTTCTTGACAAACCCGGCCATAGTTG
>CAYMYR010000125.1:0-4022 GCA_964394715.1 uncultured Smithella sp. | reverse complement strand
TGATCCCCTTCTTCCTCTATTTTCCCAGCAAACAGCAGCCCAAGTCTGACGGCAATCACGCAACAGCAATCACACCTCTTGACATTATGAAAATATTAGAGTTTACTAATCATTAATAAGATCATGAGGTCATGACGGAGAATCAACAATCGGTCATGGCAGTGAATGGTTAACTTTCCAACCCGAAAATTCATCTCCATACAACAGAAAAACCCGGTGAAAGACGCATCCAAGACAAAGCTGGTCCTGAATGAAAAACTGGATTCTTTTATCAATGAGGTTGAGAGGCAAGTGACAATGATCAAGAAAGTTTTGATAGTTGACGATATCCGTGCCAATCTATATATGCTGGAAACACTGCTCAAGGGACACGGTTTTGACGTGATTTCAGCCGAAAACGGCAAGGATGCTTTGGATAAGGCCCGCCTGAACCCTCCAGACATAATTGTTACAGATATTCTGATGCCGGTGATGGACGGTTATGCCTTATGCCGTCAGTGGAAATCAGACGATAAACTCAAACAGATTCCCCTGATATTTTACACGGCCACCTACACGGACCCTGGAGACGAGAAGTTTGCGTTAAGCCTGGGGGCCGACCGCTTCATTCTCAAACCCCAGGAACCGGATATCTTTATAAATATGCTGGAAGGGGTATTGGGGGAAGAATATATGCCAAGACAGATGGAGGCTAAGCCTCTTGGCGAAGAAATGGAGTTTTTCAAGCAGTACAATGAAATTCTGTTTAAGAAACTCGAAAAGAAAGTGACGGATCTTGAAATTGCGAATCAGAATGCGAAGATTCTGGAAGAGAAGTATCGTTCTCTATTTGATCATTTACAGGATGCAATCCTTTTGACTAAGCCTGATGGTTCCGTCCTGGAGGCCAATAAAGCTGCCTGTTTGATGTTCGGAAGGTCGGCGGATGAAATCAGGGCCGTCGGACGCAATGGTTTGGTGGATGTTACCGACCCGCATTTGCAAACGGCATTGGAAGAAAGGACCCGGGCGGGTAGGGCGCGCACCGAAATCACAATGATTCGAGCCAACGGAGAAAAATTTCCTGCAGACATCACATCGACCATTTTTACCGATATGAACGGTCAGCAGAAAACCAGCATTCTCATAAGAGATATCACAGAACAAAAGAGAATGGAGGATACCCTAAGGAAAAGTGAGGCACGTTTTCGCAGTTACTTTGAGTTGCCTCTAATCGGTATTGCCATCACGTCTCTTGAAAAAGGTTGGATCGAGGTAAACAATCGCCTGTCAGACATTCTAGGTTATTCAGTTCAGGAACTCAAAGGCATGAGTTGGTCTGAATTGACGTACCCGGAGGATCTTGATGCCGACGTTCAACAATTCAATCGTGTTCTGGCCGGAGAAATTGACAGTTACATGCTTGATAAACGTTTTGTCCGCAAGGATGGAGAGGTTATATGGATCAGTCTGGCCGCCGGATGTGTCCGCAAACAGGATGGCACCGTGGATTATTTTGTCGCGCTATTAGAGGATATCAGCGTGCGCAAGCTGGCCGAGGAGGAAATGCGGAAGTCGCGGATGATCACCGAGAACATACCGGTCGGATTGTACCTGTGCCATCTCGAGGATGTTTTGGACGACCGTACGCTGCGTATTATGTACGCCAACCCGGCGGTCAAATCCTTGACCGGCCTCGGGCCGGAAGATGTGGTCGGCCGGACGCTCGACGAGAACTTTCCTGGCCTCCGGGCGCAGGGCATTCCCCAACGCTACGCCGAAGTCGTACGTAGCCAGACCGCCATCACATACGAGGACATGAACTACGAGGACAACCGGGTGCTAAAGGCATCTTTCTCGGTGAAAGCGTTCCCGCTGCCCGGCAACCATGTCGGCGTGATCTTCGAAAACATCACTGAACGTAAGCGTGCAGAAGAGGCGTTGCGCAAGAGCGAGGAGAAATATCGAATCCTGATTGAAACCACAAATACCGGCTACGTTATTATTGATGAGAATGGATTTGTGCTGGATGCCAACAAAGAATATGTGCGCCTTTCAGGACATGGCAACTTGAATGAAATATTGGGCAGAAGTGTTATTGAATGGACCGCCGAGGCGGACAAAGAAAAAAATGCATTGGCTGTGAAGTCGTGTTTTGAAAAGGGATTTATCAGAGATTTCGAGATTAATTATACAGATCAAAAAGGCAATTTAACGCCGATTGAAATCAACGCCACCTGTCTGTCCGTCGCCGAAAAAAACCAAACCATAACCCTTTGCCGTGACATTACCGACCGCAAGCGGGCAGAAGAGGCCTTGCGGGGATCCGAACGGAAGATTACGGACATCATCGAGTTCCTGCCGGACGCCATGCTCGCGATTGACCGGGACAAGCGCATTATCGTCTGGAATAGGGCCATTGAGGAGATAACGGGCATTCCGGCCGCGGAGATGATCGGGCAGGGAGACTATGCCTATACCGTACCGTTCTATGGCGAGCGAAGGCCGCAACTCATGGATCTTGTCTTCGAAGACTCGGCGGAGACGGCCGCCCGTTATCCAGCGATCACCCGCCGGGGTGACACGCTGACCACCGAAGTATTCTGCAACGCTCTCTACTCCGGCGGGGGCGCATGGGTCTTTGCCAAAGCCTCGCCTCTGTACGATGCTTCGGGCAAGATCATTGGCGCCATCGAGATCATCCGTGACGTCACCGACCGCAAGCAGGCGGAGGACGCACTGAAGAAACTGTCCCTGCGCCAGGAAGCATTGCTTACCGCAATTCCGGATATCCTGATGGAAGTAGACGCAAACAAGGTCTATACCTGGGCAAACCCGGCCGGATACGAATTCTTCGGCCACGACGTGATCGGCAGGGAGGCATCCTATTTCTTCGAGGGGGATCAACATACCTATTCAATGGTTCAGCCACTGTTCAACGGTGATGAATCGGTGATCTACCTGGAGAGCTGGCAGAGGCGCAAGGACGGAGAGAAGCGACTCCTGGCCTGGTGGTGCCGCGTTCTGAAGGATGGATCAGGGCACATCGTTGGGGCACTTTCTACCGCTAGGGACATCACCGAGCAAAAGCGGGCAGAGGAGACGTTGCGGAGGAGCGAGAAGGATTTGAGGGAATCACAGCGGATTGCCCATGTCGGCAGTTGGCGTCTGGATGTGGGAACCAATAAGGTCGTTTGGACGGAAGAACTCTACAACATGTATGGATTTGATCCGTCGCTTCCTCCTCCACCCTATACCGAGCATATGAAACTGTTTACCCCTGAAAGCTGGGATAGGCTGTCCAAGGCCCTGGACCGCACCAGGGATACAGGCATTCCTTACACGCTGGAACTGGAAACCGTTAGAAAAGACGGAAGCAATGGATGGATGTGGGTTCATGGTCAGGCCGATGTTGATTCGGCAGGCAAAACGGTTGGTCTCTGGGGCGCGGCCCAGGACATCACAGAGCGCAAACGGGCGGAAGAGGAAAATCGCCTTTTGCAGGAACGATTGAATCGTTCCGAAAAAATGGAATCACTGGGCATGCTGGCCGGTGGTGTTGCACATGATCTCAACAATGTACTGGGGGTTGTCCTTGGTTACTCCGAACTGCTTGCAAGCAGCCTGGACACGTCAAGTCCTCTTCAATCCCAGGTTGAAAAAATCATGAAGGGTACTGAAAGGGCTGCAGAAATCGTTCAGGACCTGCTTACCCTGGCAAGAAGAGGAGTACAGACAAGAAGTCCGGTCAGTATCAATGATGTCATCATGAACTTCCTGAAGTCACCGGAATATGAAAGGATACTTTTATGCAACCCGCGGATGCGGGTTAATACCGATCTTCAGACGGACATCCTGAACATGATGGGTTCCAAGATACATCTCCATAAAACAATGATGAACCTTGTATCCAATGCGTCCGACGCCATGCCTGACGGCGGCTGCCTGAACATAAAGACGTCCAATCAGTATCTGGACAGGGCAATAAGTGGCTACGATCATGTCCGTGAAGGAGACTATGTAGTGCTTTCGGTGAGCGACAC
>CAYMYR010000124.1:0-4044 GCA_964394715.1 uncultured Smithella sp. | reverse complement strand
TAATACCTGTATTTTGTTGACAAGCAAATTAATTCTCTCTATACTTTCAAGTATAGCAATAGACAAATAGAGATATCGAATTCAAATCACAAGGGGGGGATTTATGTATCAGTTGGTCAAGCCGGATAACATTGTGGAAATACTTGAAAAATCAGTTGCGAAATATTCACAGCGACCTTTTCTCGGAACAAAAAATAAAGCATTAAAACAATATGAATGGATCAATTTTGCTGATTTTGGGAAACGTGTGGATAATGTCAGAAGCGGTTTGAGTCAACTGGGTATCCAAAAGGATGATGCGGTCGGTATCATATGCAACAACAGCACGGAATGGGCTATTTGCTTTTTCGCCACGAGCGGCCTGAACGCACGGTTTGTTCCCATGTACGAAGCCGAACTGGTAAAGGTTTGGCAATATATTATCAATGACTCTCAAATTAAAGTGCTTTTTATCAGCAAGAAAGAGATCTACAACAAGATAAAAGACGTCCTTTCTTCGATCCCGTCGTTGCAAAAAATTATCCTGATGGAAGGAGATGGCCCGGACACTTTGGCAGATCTCGAAAAGAAGGGCGCGGCAAAATTCGTGAAAAGCATCTATCCGGATCCGTCCTCCATCTGCATCCTGATTTATACATCGGGTACAACCGGCGACCCGAAGGGCGTTCTTCTTTCTCAGGCCAACATCACGTCGAACGCTCACGCGGCTATGGCTTGCTTCCCAAAAATGGATGAAAACGACAGGGGACTATCCATCCTGCCCTGGGCGCATGTCTTCGGGCTCGCAGAATTGGTCATTTACTGCTTTTTGGGCGGATCCATAGGCTTTGCCGAAAGCACTACGACAATCGCCGAAGATTTAGGTCTGGTTAAACCGACAATGCTGACGGCCGTCCCCAGAGTCTTCAACAAAGTATATGACGGGTTATGGACAAAGATGAATGAAGAAGGCGGACTGGCCAAGGCGTTATTTGTCATGGGTGTTGAAAGCGGCAAGAAAAAACGTGAACTGGCCGAGCAGGGAAAATCCAGTTTCATGGTAAATCTTAAATTCAAAATTGCCGATGCGATTGTTTTCAAGAAAATCAGGGAGAAGCTCGGCGGCAGATTACAGGGTTCCATGACAGGAAGCGCCATGATGAATCCGGAAATTGCTCATTTTTTCTGGGACATGGGCGTCCCGCTTTATGATGCTTACGGATTGACCGAAACTTCACCCGGGGCAACCATGAACCGCCCGACAAAATACAAAATCGGCACGGTCGGTCCCGCCATGGGTCTGGGTAAAATCGTCATCGACAAATCAGTTACGGGACCGGATGCAAACGATGGGGAAATCATCATTTACGGACCTAACGTGATGCAGGGATATCATAACAAACCGGAAGCCACTGCGGCTGTTATGACTCCTGACGGCGGTTTCAGAACAGGTGACCGGGGACGTCTGGATGCTGAAGGTTTCCTGTATATCACCGGGAGACTCAAGGAACAGTTTAAACTCGAAAACGGCAAGTATGTATTCCCGGTGGCCATTGAAGAAGACATCAAGCTGAACCATTACATAGAAAATGCAATGATCTACGGTGAAGGCCGTGAATTCAACATCGCCCTGATCGTCCCGGATTTTGTCGCACTGGACAAATGGGCAGAAAAAAACAATTTACCCAAGGACCACGCAGAACTGTTAAAAAGGGAGGAGACCAGGAAATTCCTTGAGAATGAAATCATCAACCAGATAAAATCCTCCTATGGAAGCTATGAAATCCCCAAGAAATTCATATTCATTGAGGAACCTTTCTCATTGGAAAACGGGATGTTGACGCAGACGATGAAACTCAAAAGACGTGTTGTGTTTGACAAATACAAGGACCAGATCGAAAAGCTGTATGTAAAATAGCCTTAAGCCCAAAAGTTGTCATTGGGTTCAGGAGATCATTGAATTATTCTAAAAGGCTCCTGTCCATTTTCCGGCAAAGAGACCCCATTGTTGTCCAGCAGTGGGGTCTCCTGCTTTTTATAGAATTCCCCTCCCGCCATGTTCGGTGTTCCAGACAAAGGTTCCGAAAAAACACTTGCTTTCAACTTGTCATAACGTTTATTAATATATCACGTAATCATCACAACCGAACAAACAGGGCAAATCATGAAAATGATGGAAGATGAAAAAGTACGAAGGCCAATCGGGGTAAAAATCCTGGGAATCATGTTTGTCATCGTTCTCCTGATGAGCCTCGTCACAGGAATTTCGAATCACAATCTAAAAAATCTGAATAACGAGTTATTCATCCTTTCAGATTTTTACATTCCATTGGATCAAATGATCAGTGATGTTCGGCAGAGCCACCTTACCCAGATCCTGTCCTTTGAGCGTTTTCTAGCTTCCAATCCCGGCCGCGGAATGGAATTGATTCGTCAGGAAGGTGAACAATTTGTCAAAGGGATTGGAACCTGCAACAATGAAAACATAAGGTCTTTCAGAAAAAAAATCCGTGAGAAATTCACCGCTGACGAACAACGATATATCGTAACGTACGAGCTACAAAGATATTGCACGAACCAGAAGATTAGTGAAAGCGAAAAACTGGTGGAAAAAGCGCTGGCATCGCACGTTGTCACCAAAAGTCCGGAGATGATCCAGCGATTCACGAAGATTCAGGGTCAGCTTTCCGATATACCGCCACTATGCAACACCATGCACAGAAATGTCCTCAGATACCTGAAAGAACGGGAAGAAGGAAACCCTAAAAGCCTGACCCTGCTCAAGGAAGAACTCGACTTCAGCAGAAGAGAACTTGCCAAAGAAACGTCGATCGTGTCGCGGCTTCTGCACCAATACACAAATGATGCGGCTGTAAAAGCCAACAAACTGGAAAGGCAGGCTTTCTGGTTCAACTGGGGCATGACGTTTGCGGGCGCCCTGCTTGCCCTGATTCTGGCCTACGTGCTTACCCGCAATCTCGTTGAACCCCTGAAAAAACTCCTGTACGGCGCGAGGGCCATTGAAGGAGGCAACCTGAATATCCAGATTCAGGTAAAATCATCAGATGAGATTGCGCAACTGGCTAAATCCTTCAACTACATGGTTTCTGGGCTCAGGGAAAAAGAAACCATCAAGGAAAAGTTCGGACAATACATAGACCCGAAAGTCGTAAGCACACTGCTGGATCCGACCCGCGAACAGGGAGAAAAGCGGACAATGACCGTGTTCTTTTCCGACATCCAGGGTTTTTCCGAAATGAGCGAGCATCTTTCGCCGGACAATGTTGTCAAGTTGATCAACCATTACATTTCCATGATGTCCGAACCCATCCGCAGGAACCACGGTGTGATCGATAAATACATTGGCGACGCCATCATGGCATTCTGGGGGCCCCCATTCACGGACAGTAGTGAACATGCCAAACTCGCCTGCATGGCAGCCCTTGAACAGCAGGCCCTAATGGAACAATTCCAAAAAGATCTGCCTGAAATCATCGGGCTCCGCAAGACTCTGTTCAGTTTTAATATCCATGTTCGCATGGGAATCTGTACGGGAGATGTCATTGTCGGGTCGATCGGTGCGGAAGCAGCTAAAAACTATACCGTCATCGGTGATACCGTGAACCTTGCCTCACGCCTCGAAGCCGCCAACAAATTCTACGGGACGAACCTGATGATGTCCGGAGAAACCAACGAAATCGTTCGTGATAAAATGGAAACCCGCGAGCTGGACCTGATTCGCGTAGCAGGTAAAACGGAACCTGTGAAGATTTTTGAACTGCTCGGACGCAAGGGTGAAATCAGCAAGGTAATGCTGGAAGTGCGTGAACAGTTTGAAAAGGGACTTGCTCACTATCGAAATCAGGAGTGGCTGAAATCCAGAGAGTGTTTTGAATCATGTCTGAAACTGAAACCGGAAGACATGCCGTCAAAAGTCTTTATTTCACGGCTGGAAGCTCTGCAGTCTCAGTCTCCGGAAAGAGGCTGGGACGGAATATGGACTTTCAGCGAAAAGTGAAAATGCCGCGACGGAAATCAAGGAGCAGATCAACGACCTTACGATAA
>CAYMYR010000123.1:0-4061 GCA_964394715.1 uncultured Smithella sp. | reverse complement strand
GCTTCATTATAATCTTGTCATATCGACCAGCGGGAGATATCTTTTTTATATGCCGAATTTATTAAGATTTCTCACTTCGTTCGAAACGCGTGACCCGAAGGGTTATGACATTATTGTAACGTTTTTACTGAAACACTACACTAGCATGGGGCGGTTCTGCCTGCCGTTGCCACTTCAGCTACTTTTGCGGCCAGTGATTCCAGGGTAAAGGGTTTCTCGATAAACAGCACACCTTCCTCCAGCACACCATGATGGGCGATGATGTTGGCCGGATATCCGGACATGAACAGAACTTTTATGTCCGGGCGTATTTCAACAAGCTTGTTTCTTAATTCTTTCCCGCTCATGACCGGCATGACCACGTCTGTAATCACAAGGTCAATGTCTATGTCAGGATTTTCGCAGATGGCGATCGAGTCCATGGGAGTTTCTGCGACAATCACATCGTAGCCGAGGCATTCCAGCATTCCTTCTGTGATTTTCAGAACCATCGGATCGTCTTCCACGAGCAGGATATTCCCTTTTCCGGTGAGCGCCAGTTCCTTTTCAGGTTCTTTCTGAACATTTTTTTCCATGGTTGTAGCAGGTAAATAAATGTTAAAAGTTGTCCCGTACCCCGGTTCACTGTATACATTGATTACACCGTTGTTCTGTTTTACGATGCCGTAAACCGTTGCCAATCCCAGACCGGTTCCCTTGCCGGTTTCCTTGTTTGTGAAAAAGGGTTCAAAAATATTTTGTAAAATTTCCTGATCCATGCCTGTGCCGTTGTCGCTGACGGACAGGCAGACATAGTATCCGGGGGTGAGACCTTCATGTCTTTCACAATAGTAATCGTCTGCACGAATGTTTTTGGTTGCAACCGTCAGCATGCCTCCGCCGGGCATCGCGTCACGGGCGTTGACGGCCAGATTCATAAGAATCTGTTCAATCTGCGTCGGATCGATCCTGACCATTTGCAGGTGATCCTCCAGATGACAGGTCAGGTGAATGTCTTCCCCGATCAGGCTTACCAGCGCTTTGTTTGTGTGGGTAATCATTTCATTCAAGTCGATTACTTTGGGAGAAATGATCTGCTTGCGTGAAAAAGCCAGGAGTTGGGTAGTGATATCGCGCGAACGGATGGCGGCCTTCTTAATTTCTGCAATATCATCCAATACGGGATGATTATTGGGAAGATGCAGCTTGGCCAAATCGGTGTATCCCAGGATGACGCTGAGCATGTTGTTGAAATCATGTGCAATCCCTCCGGCGAGCCGTCCGATGGTTTCCATCTTCTGTGCCTGCGCCAGTTGTTTTTCCAGCTTCTCCTTTTCCTGTGCCGTCTTTCGCCGTTCACTGATGTCCTTGCTTGTGATCAGGATTCCCGTGACCTCTCCATTTTCACCCCGTGTAAAGTTGGCGGTGATTTCCAGCCAGACGGTTCCGCCGTTTTTATGGTAGGCTTCCACTTCCAGCGTTTGAGTTCTGAAACGGCGGGATCTCCTTTGGGATTCGTTATTCAGTGCCTCCACCAGCAGTTTTTCCACCATGGCTCCGGATTCCGGTGTTAATCTCTCTCTGGCGGAGAGATTTTTCAGATCTTCCAGGGAGTAACCTGTAATGCGCTCTATGGACGGGCTTTGATAGGTGTATTGTAAATTTAAATCCAGCGTTGCAATGGCATCGCTCATGTTTTCAACAATCATCCGGTAGCGTTTTTCACTATCTCTCAAAGCTTCTTCTGCTTTCTTGCGTTCGGATATATCTCTCGTCACTCCCACGATTTCAAAGGGTTTGCCGTTTTCATCGCGGTTGAAGCTTATTCTGTTTTCCGCCCAGAAGTATTCACCTGTTTTTCGCAGGATCTGTAATTCAAAAGACACGGTTTTGTTCTTGTCAATGGGCTCTCCGCTTGCTTCCCTGGCCAATTCCTGATTCAGTTCTTTCGACAGCATTTGTTCAAGCATCATGTCGGGTTCCGGGGGCAGCAGGGATTTAAGAGGCACCTTCATGACCTGTTCAGGTGTGAATCCGGTAATGTGCAGAACCGACGGACTTAAATATGTAAATTGGAGATTGAAATCCATTGTCCAGATGATGTCGCGAATATTATCGGTGATCAGGCGCAGGTGTCTTTCGTTTTTCTGGATGATCCATTCCGCTTCGAGCCTCTGGGTGACATCCCTCCCAATTCCGCTGAAGCCAAGGGGTTCTCCTGTTGCCGACCTCATCAGCACAATGGATCTCTCGATATGACGGATGGATCCGTCTTTGGTCAGGACAGTGTGGTGTATGATTTTTTTTGTTTCACCTGTACGGTATACTTCATTGGATAAGGCAAAAATATACTGGTGCTGTTCGGACGGAATGATTTTGCGGTAATTAATGTTTTGAAGTTCTTCACGGGTGTACCCCAGCATCCGGCAAAGAGAGTCGTTGAAAAAAACAAAATTTCCCCGGAGATCTGTCTCCAAATAGTATTCTTCCATGTTTTCGAGAATGTTTCGGTACTTTGCCTCACTTTGTATCAGGTCCTGCTTTGCCCGTGTACGCAGCGAAATGTCACGGACAACGCCCCGAAAACCAATGGGTTTGCCGTTTGCATCGCGCAATAAGGCAACAGACGCCTCCGCATCCAGTTTTTCTTTGTTTTTTTTCAAAATCTCCCAGTCGAAACTTTTGACGGTCTGGCCGGTCAAAAACACTTGATGAAAGATTTCGTAGATTTTTTTGGCATTGGCTTCATCAACAAGATTCTGGAAATTTAAACCGCGGAGATCCTCTTCGGTATAACCCAGCTCGCGAACGACGGCATCGTTGAAAAAAACAAGATTCCCTTTCAGGTCCACTTCATAATAAGATTCCTGAATGCTGTCGAGGATGTTCCGGTAACGTTTTGAGTCTTTTCTCAGACGAGCCATTTCCTCATGGATACCGGATATTTGCCTGCCTATATTCCTGATCATTTCATTGACAGCATCGGCAATGGGTCCTGTTTCCTTGTCATCTGAGGCAATATCAATCCTTGCGGAATAATCTCCATCCGCTGCTTTTTTCAAGGCTTCAAGAATTTGTTTGATCTGGTTGGTTTTTGGAGTCATCGAATATCCTCCAAGTGAATTCTACATGATTTGCATGACTGGAAGCAAGCATTAAATCTACATAATATCGATCAGGTAAGGAATGTTCAGATGGCAACCGCCGCCTGTCGAAAAGGAAGGAAAAAGCAGCGGGTAAAAAAAACCGGAGCAGGGGGAGGGGCTCCGGTTTTTTTCCTCTACAGTGTTAATCCTTATTTCTTTTTCGCCACTTTCTTTGCCGGTTTTCTAGCGGCCACTTTTTTTACTGCAATTTTCTTGGCAGCCGGTTTTTTCGTTATGATTTTCTTAGCGGCGGCCTTCTTAACCGCCGTTTTCTTCACTGCGGCTTTTTTGGGTGTAGATTTTTTCACCACGGCCTTTTTGGCAACGGGCTTCTTTGCCGACGGTTTTGCGGAGGCCGTCTTTTTTACCTTGGCAGTGCCTTTGAATGCTGCTTTAGCAGCAGCAAGTCCCGCAAGCACATTTCTCGCTGTCTTGACAATGGCCTTTTTCAATGGTGCAACCCTTTCTGACTTCTTTACAGGCGCTGCGTTTCTTAAAGCCGCCTGTGCGGCAGCCAGCCTGGCGATGGGTACCCGGAAGGGCGAACAGCTGACGTAATTCAAACCGGTCAGATGGCAGAATTCTATGGAACTGGGTTCCCCGCCGTGTTCACCGCAGATGCCGACTTTCAGCTTGGGATTAACGCCCCTGCCTTTCGCCACGGCCATTTGAACAAGCTGGCCAACACCGTCGCGATCCAGAACGCGGAATGGATCGACGGGGAGAATTTTCTTTGCGACATAATCCGGCAGGAATTTCCCCGCATCGTCCCGGCTGTATCCGAACGTCATCTGGGTGAGGTCATTGGTGCCGAAGGAGAAGAAAGCGGCTTCCTTCGCGATCTCATCTGCCGTGACGGCCGCGCGCGGCACTTCAATCATGGTGCCCACGGAGTAGACGACTTTCACACCCGTTTCTTCCATTACTTTTTTAGCG
>CAYMYR010000122.1:0-4163 GCA_964394715.1 uncultured Smithella sp. | reverse complement strand
CGTAACACCATGATATTCATTGTGATTTTGCAATAGCGGCAGATTGGACTTTTGACTGTAAAAGGCCGTTTTCCCGTTTTCCTTCCACAAAGTGTTCAACCCGATGAACGAAATGTGGAATCAATATTGCTGATGATTCTGCAGCCACGTTCAAAAAAACGACATGTCTTGCCGTTGCTATCGCTGTTGATTAATGTTAATTGTTTTCATCATGCAATAACTGCCGTGATTTTGACATCAAAACATGCAAAGGAGGGTTGAATCACCGTGAAAAACGTAGAAATGAAGGTCGTTGAAAATATCCTGACCATCAAGGTCGATCTGTCCAAAGAATTTGGCCCGTCTTCTTCCGGCAAAACCATTATAATTGCAACCACAGAAGGGAATGTGCCAATTCCCGACCATGAGGACAAGAAAATCGGATTGAACGTGTATCATAAAAAGTCATAACTTTATGACGAATACAAACGCCAAACATGAATAATGCAGGAAGAAATCCTTCTACAACATCTCGAAGAACTGGCCGGGAAACTTGAAATCTGTGTTCGGAATGAAAACATCAGCATGGATGAATCGTCCAGCACCGGGGGTCTCTGCCGCGTCGAGGGGCAATACATTTTGATCCTGAATTCGAAAGCGGATATACAGGATAAAATTCAAGTGATGATCAAGGCCCTGCAGAATTTTGATCTGGATGAAATCTACATCAAACCGGCTGTGCGCCGACTATTGGATGACCAGCCGTAACCCTTGACTTTAATTTAGCCCCTTCGCGACACCCAATGGATCAGGGATTGATCTCCATCGCAAGTTCTCCGCTTTTAGACGGATCGTAGCCGCCGAGTTGGCCGACCCTTTCGCGAAATCTTTGAGAACGGATAACATCGAGCACGGCCCGGATATTCGGATCATCCAAAAAATCGGAAGGAATCACCAGGTCATATTGTTCCGTGTCCATGGGAATAAAGTCCAGATCAAGGGCTTTTGCAGCAGCATAAATAGCCATGCCACAGTCAGCGGCTCCGCTCAGCACATCGACGGCCACCGACATGTGAGTGAACTCTTCATGATCATACCCTTTGATGGATTCCGGTTTGATGTCCTGTCTTGCCAGGTTGTAGTCGAACAGGATACGCGTGCCCGAACCCGCCTGCCTGTTGACGTATGAAACATCGTCCCGCGTGAGGTCCATTATTCCCCTGATCCCTTTCGGATTGTTTTTGGGAATAATGAGGCCCTGCTCCCGGAGGACAAGGTGAAACAGGCTTATCCTGACGCCCTTGAGGTAGCGTTTGATATAGGAAACATTATATTCACCGGTCTGGGTATTCAGAAGATGCGAACCGGCAAAATGGCATATCCCTTTCTTGATGGCGATGAGGCCGCCAAGGCTTCCCACGTTTCCCGACGAAATTCTGATGTTCCTTCCCGTTGCCAGTCGGATTTCATCGGCAATGACATCGATTGTAATGTCATGACTGCCGATCACCACAATCGTGTTTTGCAGGTCTTCTTCCTCCACGAGAAGTTCGGCTTCAATTTCTTCATCCTGCGCGACGCCTTCCGACGACGGCGGAATGCGGATGATGCCCTCCGCCCGGGTCAGTGTGGTGATGGATCCGGCCGAACGGGCAAGAGGGGTCGCGATACATCGTTCCCTTACCCTGCCGATATTGACGCGGACGAATTCTTCCGTTCCCAGCTTTGAAGGAATGGCTCTGGACGCGCTTACCTTGATGGAACGGCTTTTCGGCGATGTCAAACCCTGAAAACCCAGGAGCAGAGGCAGAGCAAACTGCTCGAAAGACAGTATCGCCGAAACCGGATACCCTGGAATCCCAATAACCGGTTTTCCATTGACCCTGGCCAGGATTGTAGGCTTTCCCGGCATCATGGCAACGCCGTGGACGAGAACTTCTCCGATTTGCGCCAGAACACCGGCCGTGTAGTCCTTGGAGCCAGCTGATGACCCGGCATTGATCAGGATCAGGTCCGCGTCGGAATTTGCCGCGGAAAGGAGAACGTCACGAATCGCACCTTCTTCGTCTGGTGTGATATTCAGAATATTCGGTTCCGCGTGCGCTTCGCGCACAAGCCCCGCAAGCGTAACGGAATTCGAGTCGATGATCCGGTTGCTCTTCAATTGACTGAAATCCGTAATGTCTTTGTGGCTGACAATTTCCGTTCCCGTAGGGATGATGATTACCCTTGGCTTTTTACGGACCATTACCTTGAAAACACCGGCAGCAACAAGAGATCCCATGTCATAGGAGCGGATCACATGGTTCTGCGGAAACAGAAGCTGGGTGGCTACGATGTCTTCACCGACCTTCCGGATGTTCTGCCATGGATAGGCCGGTTGCATAATCTCGATGTGCGAAGCGTCAAGTTCGTGGATTTTCTCCACCATGATCACGGCGTTATATCCCTCCGGGATGGCATGTCCCGTATTGATCCAAAGCGCATCTTCACCTGTTTTCAAAATGATCGGGGACTGCTCTGTGGCACCGTATGTTTTTTCCGCCTTTACGGCAATGCCGTCCATCGCGGCCGAGTGATAGGTTGGCGCGGAAACACCCGCGTAAACTGGCTCCGAAGTAACGCGCCCCAGCGCGTCTTTCGTGTCAATCCGTTCTGAAATTGTTTTCTTTTCCCGCCACGTCCGTAAAAAAATTTCCCGGGCCTCTTGGAGCCCCTTCATGGCGAGGTAGACGTTCCTTTTCATTTATTCCTCATTTTCAACAGGCCTGAAGAGCAATACCGAAACGGTCTGCCCTTTGTACAGGCCTTCCGTATTTCTGTCAATTTTCACCAGTCCGTCGGCTTCAACCAGAGTGGATATCAATCCGGATTTTCCAAAAACCGGATCGGCAAAGAACTTTCCGTCTCTTTGGCAAAGTTTTACCCGGATATAATCATCCCTGCCGCTGGCAGACTCGACGTTTCGTTCCATTACAGCCTGCAAGGACTGATGGACATTGCCGGAGGGAAGCACTTTCCCCGAAAGCACGGCCAAAAACGGGTTTAAAAAAATCTCCGCGACAACCATGGCCGAGGCAACATGCCCCGGTAGTCCAAATACGGCCTTGCTGCCTATCCTGGTGATGATGGTGGGTTTTCCCGGGCTGATCGCGATGCCGTGAACCAGCAGTTCCATCCCTTCAAAAGACTCCAGAACCTTCACGGTCATATCCCTGGTTCCCACCGAACTCCCGCCGGATATCAACACTGTGTCGCAGGATTCCAGGACTTTGCCGGCTTTTTCCCTCATTTCTTCAAAGTTGTCTTTGCACAAGCCCATGTTGATGGGAACGGCACCCGCCTGAAGGCAGAAAGCGCTCAAAGTGTAACTGTTGATGTCTCTAACCTGTCCCGGTCCGGGTTTCTGATGAATAGAAACAACTTCATCACCTGTGGAGATAATGCCGACCCTGGGTTTTTGATAAACCGATATTTTCTCAATGCCTAGACCGGCAAGAAGTCCTATGTCCTGGGGTCGAAGGACTGTCCCTTTTTTAAAAATCACGGTCCCCTTTCTGAAATCATCACCCCTGCCGATGATATTTTCCAGGGGAGCCACGGTGCGGCTCACTTCAATGGTCTTTGCGTCTACACTGTGGCAGTATTCCACCATCACCACCGCATCCGCACCGTCGGGTACCATGCCGCCTGTAGATATCTTCATGGCTTTCCCTGGAAGGACCCTGCCTTCAGGTTCTTTTCCCATAATCACTTCGCCGGCAAGTTCCAGAAAAGCCGGAAGACTGTCCGACGCGCCGAAAGTGTCCTTCGCCCTGACAGCATAACCATCCATCGAAGACCGCGAAAACCCGGGCATGTCTTCTTCGGAAACAATCTCTTTACCGAGCACACGGTTGAGGGCATTAGAAATGGGAATTGTTTCCATCCCCACCGGTTCAAAGCCTTTTAATATTTCCTGAACCTCTTCGGGTGTCTTCACTTTGAAAAACAAGGACCAACTCCTCACGCTAGTAAATTCTGTCATGCTTTTAACAGATTCATACCGAAATATGAATCTAAAAGATCATTCGAAAATGATGAAACAGCGGATCATGTGCCAACCATGAATCACAGGAAATAGAGCATTAAAATTAAGTATTTCCTTGACATAATTGAAAGCCATCCCTTATTATATTTTTTAA
>CAYMYR010000121.1:2642-4237 GCA_964394715.1 uncultured Smithella sp. | reverse complement strand
TTGTGTTTTTTTTGCTTGCCAGAGGGCTGATTTTGCCATATACTCCGCCCCCAAACGGGATGAAAGAATTTCATCCATAGATTGGTTGTAAAAAAATAATGGGGCACAAAGGGAGGGGCAAAATGAAAAAGTTTTTTGTTGCGATTTTACTGGTTTTATCGTTGTTCGTTTTTACATCTTATGCTGCTTCGTTGAAAGTGGGGGACAAAATTGGCGATTTCAAACTTAATGATGCACTCAATGATAAGGTATACAGCCTCAGTGCGCCGGAATTCGCCGGCAAGGTTGTATACATGGTATACGCCAGTTCGAGTTCAACAGATGATAATGATCATGTAACCGCTGCACTGAAAGCCGATAAGGATGTCGAGCGGCTTAAGGCTGAAAAGAAGTATGCCGGGTTGGGTATAGGCAACCTGAAGGACAGTGCCGTGCCGAATTTTATGATTAAGCAGATTGCAAAGCGCAAGCAGAAGAGCAGCGGTTCCATCATCCTGCTTGACCCTGATTTTACGATAGGCAATTTACTGGGGGCTCCGCACAAAATCGCTACATCCGTCCTCATCGACAAGAACAGGGTTGTCCGTTATATTTATTCAGGTAAAACTCCTGAGGCTAACATTCCTAAAGTTATCGAATTAATAAAGAAATATTCCGAAGAAAAGTAAAAAAGTACGTTGAAGGTCATTTAGCAATAAACCCCCTCGATTTTATAAAACATGAATCGAGGGGGATATTTTATTGTGAAACTCCCAAGGGGTGAAGTATTCCATGGTCAGTATTATTGATGGCAACAAGATAGCGAAAGACATTCGTTTGCGGGTGCGGGAGGAGGCCCTGGCGCTAAAGGAAAAAACCGGTTTGGTGCCAGGCCTTGCGGTGATTCTTGTCGGCGAAGATCCGGCCTCGCAGGTCTATGTGGGGCGAAAAGCCAAGGCCTGTGAAGAAGTGGGATTCCTTTCCCGGGAATACAGGCTCTCCGCGGACGCGACCGAAGCAGATCTGTTGAAATTGATCCATGATCTGAACGGGGATGAATCCATTCATGGTGTTCTGGTTCAGCTTCCGTTGCCTAAGCATATTGCCACGGATAAAATCATTGCCGCGATTGATCCGCATAAGGATGTGGACGGCTTTCATCCCTACAATGTGGGCGGTCTGGTCACCGGTTCGCCGCTATTTATTCCCTGTACGCCGCGGGGCATTATGGAATTGATCGCCCGCACCGGTCTTGAACTTTCCGGGAAAGAAGCGGTTGTTGTCGGACGCAGCAATATCGTAGGCAAGCCCATGGCTCTTTTACTGCTGGCACAAAATGCGACCGTCACAATGTGCCACTCCAAAACAAAAGATCTTCCGGCAGTGACTTCGCGCGCCGATGTGCTGATCGCCGCCATAGGAAAGGCGCGCATGATTACCGCTAACATGGTGAAGGAAGGCGCTGTGGTGATTGACGTTGGTGTGAACCGTTTGGACACCGGTAAACTGGCCGGCGATGTTGCTTTTGATGAAGTGGCCCCAAAAGCTTCTTATATTACACCTGTTCCGGGCGGCGTGGGCCCGATGACCATTGCCATGCTGATGAAAAATACGTT
>CAYMYR010000121.1:0-2542 GCA_964394715.1 uncultured Smithella sp. | reverse complement strand
TCCTGTTTCTGCTTTTCCAGGTGACGACGGACATTTTCCTTTGTCACCAGAGATCCGAAATCTTTAGGTAAATCAGTTACATCAACGCCAAAAATGCGTGCAATGATCATGTCACCCACCTGATAGCGGTAATGGACGTCCTCATAATAGTTGACGGGGTTTGTTGTAACCGAGTTGAATCCGCTGAAATCGTAATAATCCGTCATTTGGGCAAGTCTCGCTTTCGCGGTCAATAGTGCTTCTGCATTGTTCAGATAGAGCTGCGCATAAATCGGCGAAATAAAGAAAGTCAGCTGAAAGTGATGAGCCTTTGCCAGGGCAACCAGTTCTTCAATGGATTTGAACGCTTTTTCCATTTCGCCCGGACCGTAAGTGACCGGTTTGTAGGGGCCGGCGTCAAAGTAAAAAGCAGGTTTTGCCGCATTTTCTATGATCCGGTCTTTATCGAGCCATACAAGATTTACTCCCTGGGGGGTCGTAACAATTCTGCCGCTCATTTCCCCCCGGATAACCCTGTCCTGCCAACGGCCGAGCTCCTCCAGGTCGGGCTTTCGGAAAAAATACATGCCGAAAAGCTCCAGGCGGCCTGGGCCGCCGATGTCGGGGTGCATGATGCGTACGAGGTGCTTTTGTGTTGCCGCAGGCGGCATGGCAAACGCAATTTCATCCAATCCGATCACGACGTGTTTAATCTTTATGCCTCTGTTCACAAAAGCCTTGAGAATGGCCAGGTGCTGCGTGGGCAGTCCCAGGGAGTAGGACATATTGTAAAACCTGCCGTCCGGGATTTTTTCCACGTGGATTACGGAAGTGCGCGAGGATCCAAAAAGAAAAGAATCAAATCTCCCGGGATTGCGAAATATGAGCTCCGGGTTGAACATGTGCTGGTTGATGCCGTCCGGATACATGATTTGATTTTGATTGACATCCACGCCACCGCCGAACAGACTTAACCGCACACCGTGATGATCCACGTAAAAATTGACGGCAACAACGAGCGCCGCGAAAATCAGGATCAAAGACGATGTTGTAATCAGCCACTTCCGATAGCTCATGAATATTTTTCCGCCTAAAAATTAAAATATAAAAATGAACTGGTTTTGTTCAGTAAAAGGAGTCCTGCAATCATCATCAAACTCACTGCAAGAGCGTTTTTCCAGTTCGGTGAAAATTTTTCCAGAAGCTCGTTGGAGTTCTTTGTGAGAAGAACAAAGGGAATCAATAAGAAACACAGGAAATACAAATACGTATCCGTATCAGGAAGATTTTCGCGCCATTCACCGAAACGAATTCCGATCACGGTCAACTTTTGCCAGAAGGGATTGTCTGCAAGATTGGGTGATACGTAAATGCCGCTTAACCCGAGCATGCCTTTCAATACTTTCACCGTGTCAGGCCAGGTTTGCGCCCGGAAAAAAACGGCGGAGATATTAAAGAAACCGAAATATACGATCCAGGCAATCGCCTTGGGCAGTTTCAGGCCGGTTTTTGTCCAGAACCGGTAAACAATCGAGGCAAGCCCCGTAAGCCCGCCCCAGAGAACAAAGGACCACGCGGCGCCGTGCCATAAACCGCAGATGATGAAGAGCAGCAGGATGTTGGCGAGCGTGCGGGCTTCACTCTTGCGGTTGCCGCCCAGCGGAATATAGACGTAATTGAGCAGGAAACGGGACAGGGTAATGTGCCAGCGCTGCCAGAATTCTTTGATGTTTGTCGCCTTGTAAGGTGAATTGAAGTTGATCGGAAGACGGATATTGAAAACCAGGGCGGCGCCGATGGCCATGTCGGTATAGCCGCTGAAATCGAAGTAGATCTGCATGGTGAAGGAAAGACTGGTGATCCAGGCTTCCGTGAAGGTAAGCACGCGGGCGGCGTCAAAGCCTCCGTTGACAATAATGGCCAGGGTGTCTGCGATGGCCATTTTCTTGAAAAGGCCGATGGAAAAAATAAAAAGCCCGCGGCAAAGATTGGATGTGTTGAATGTCCAGTTTGCCGGTGTTTTGAACTGCGGGATGATTTCCCTGTGATAGGCGATCGGACCGGATATCACGTAGGGAAAGAATGTCACATAAAGGCAATAGCTGAGAAAATCATAGCGGTAACCTCCCTGGCGGTAGATATCCATCAGCCAGGCAATCTGCATGAAGGTGTAAAAACTGATGCCGATGGGGAGTAAAATGTGAAGTGCCTGAATGTGCGTTGCAAAAATACTGTTGATGTTCTCCAGGAAAAAATTGCTGTATTTGAAGAATCCCAGCAGCAGGACGTTAAAGATAATTCCGGCGATGAATACAGGTTTTTTGCTTTTTGCCTGTTTTTCCGCCGCCGCGGACAGAGCTGATCCGCAGGCGAAATTCACCAGAACGGAAAACAGCAGAACCATCGCGAACTTGACATTCCAGAAAGACATGAAGCTAAGCGAAGCGAAAAGCAGAAAAAGCAGGGCCCATTTCGCCGAAAAAAACCTGTGGATCAGAAAATAGCCGGTGGCGGCCAGAGGCAGAAAAATCAGAATGAAGGCGTAAGAATTAAACAGCATGTT
>CAYMYR010000120.1:0-4275 GCA_964394715.1 uncultured Smithella sp. | reverse complement strand
AGGGGTCATTTTGGGGACAGACTGTTGCCCAAACAATATCAATTTGAATGGCGATCGAAAAGGATATTTGGGCAACAGCCCATTGAAGTGTAAGAAATATATGACTGTCCGGTTTCGCAGCTACCTTCTTTTCCAACCCCTCTGTCGCTATGTGTGTAACGGTGCTGAAGATATCCGCAAACGTTATCCTGTTTCAAAGTTCATAACAGGAAATTCGCTCCATGGCTTCTTCTGAAAGCCTCACCAGGGTGCATCTGGCTTCGGAAAGGATGCTGCCGCGTTCGTCTTTGATCTCTCCCCGGACAATGATCTCCCGTTGCATGTCCTCTACCAGATAGCCCACAATAAACAGCTGTGTTTCCACATACGCAGGTCTGACGTATCGTATGCACATCTCCTTGGTGACAAAGGCGCGTTCATTCCATAAGCCGAAGGGGACCCACGCCGTGATCTCATCGAGCAGCAGGGCTTGAAAACCGCCATGAAGGATGTTTCCCCACCCGGTCCAGTCATAGGGAGCGGTAAATTGTGTGCTGACAGAGGATGGCCCTTCTTTACGAAATCGAAGTTTGAGGCCGGATGGATTCTCCAGCCCGCAGACAAAGCAGCGCGGGACATCCGTCTGGACGGGGAGCAATGCTCCCGTTACTGTATCAAGTTGTGTTCTTGCCGCTTGTGCTTCCATTTTTTCCTCCTTGGATGTTGCAGGTGTGACCATCCTGCCCAAACCGCTATTGCTTTTTGTCCTTTTCGTGAAAATATTCCATTACCTTCAGAGCAAATCTTGCGGTAACGGTTGCCGGCCCCCCGCCCATTTCCATGGCAACTTCCATGGATTCGATGATTTCCTGTTCAGATGCGCCCGCCCGGAGGGATTCGCCGATATGCCACACCAGGCAGGGTTCGCAATGAATGACGATCGATATACCGACGGCCATCAGTTCTTTTGTCTTCCTGTCCAGTGTCCCTTCTGCGAACGCTTCCCTGGCAAGGTGAACAAAGGCGCCATACGCCTTTGAGCGATCAGCCAGGAAATCGTGGGCCTCTTTCCTGTCACGGCGGATCTTCTCGATCTTTTCAAAGTCCGATGTCTCCATAGATCATTCCTCCTTTTTTTCTGTGTATATACAGGCGGTATTCATGGCAAACAAGGCATAGGGGTGCAATTTTATGATGGGTACAGTTGACTTGAGTTCTAGACTGTATCCATTACATTTACGCAAAACTGTATGTGCATCACCCGCGGGGTTATGATATAGAATTCTGCTATGAGAGCAGATCATGTAAATGGCACCATGTTTCTGTACAGGCAGGTCGCTGAAAAAATAAGCGGCATGATCACGGAAGGGACATATCGGCCAAACGAGCGGATACCCTCCATCCGAAGTCTTAGCCGCCAGTTGCGTGTCAGTGTCAATACCGTCATGGAGGCATACGCCCATCTGGAAAATATAGGCCTCATCGAAGCTCGTCCCCAGTCGGGTTATTACGTCTGCCGTCCTTCTCCCGAGTCTAAGGACCGCCTGTCCCGAAAAGTGGCCATGGCATACGTCGCTCCGAATGATGTGGTTCTGGGTGATGCCACCCTGCAGATCATGCGTAAATTGGCGGATCCATCCCTGGTTCCCCTCGGCCGGGGGGCACCGAACACCGACCTGCTGCCGTCCGACAAGCTCAACCGGATGCTGGCAAGCCAATCAAAACGTTTCCCCGGTCAGAGCGTTTCTTATGGTTCATTTCAGGGGATCAGAAAGCTGCGCGTGCAGATCGCCAGGCGGTTACTCCATTCGGGCTGCACGGTGTCCGCGGATGATATCGTTATCACCTCGGGATGTGTAGAAGCCGTCAACCTGGCCCTTCTTGCCACGTGCCGTCCCGGAGACACAGTTGCTTTGGGATCTCCCATCTATTACACCTTTCTGAACTCGGTCCAGTGGCTGGGGCTCAAGGTCCTCGAAATCCCCTCCGTGCCCGGAGAGGGCATGAGCCTGGAGGTTCTCAGTTATGCCATGAAACAGACACCGATCCGGGCATGTATTGTCATTTCCAACTTTAACAATCCGCTCGGCACCCTCATGCCGGAAGAGAAGAAGCGGGAACTTGTGAAACTGCTGGACAGGAAGGAAATTCCCCTCATTGAAGATGACGTTTACAGTGATCTGGCCTTTGGCCCGGGCCATCCTTCCTCTGCCAAGGTATATGATGAGAAAGGTATGGTTCTGTCATGCTCTTCTTTTTCCAAGACAATTGCACCGGGCTACCGCATCGGCTGGATCGTTCCCGGCAGATACCAGCAGAAGGTCGAACAGATCAAGGCCCTCTTCAACATTGCCACGGCCTCGCCCACTCAACTTGCCATCGCCGAGTTTCTTACCAATGGCGGGTATGATCACCACCTGAGGAAGATTCGCAGGATCTATGCCCGTCAGGTGGGCCAGATGCGCGATGCCGTTATCAGCAATTTCCCGCAGGGGACCCGGGTGAGCAGACCCGAAGGCGGTTTTATTCTCTGGGTGGAGTTACCCGAAGGAATCGATGCGCTCAGGGTTTATGAAGAGGGACTGAAACACGGAATCGGTATTGCCCCGGGAATACTATTCACTACGGGCAGCAAATACCAAAACTGCTTCCGGTTGAATGCCGCGTTCTGGTCGGATCAGGTAGGGCAGGCGTTGGTGACCCTTGGCGAGATATCCGAAGCAATGGTGTAATCACCACACTTGAATGGGGAGCCCCCGATTTTTCTTGACACCACAAACAGATGGCCGTTATATTCGACAAACATTTTTACAACTTCCGTCCCTGGTGGCTTGAATGGAAATAATTCCCTACATCATTCTCGTAATGCTCCTGGTCATCGTTGTACTGCTCGTCTGGCAGTTCAAGCGAACCGCTATCGACTGGACTCCGCTTTCCGCCAGGCTGGATGGCCTGCAGGATGCGCAGGAAAGAACGGACCGTTGTGTGCGCGAGGAGATTGCCCGTTCGCGGACAGAGATGCAAACACACTCGCAGCAGGAAAGAACGGAACTGGCGGGTTCGTTGAAATCGTTCGAAGATTCCGTGCAGACCCGCATGGCCGGCATCGCCAAAATTCAAAACGACCAGATGGAGAGTTTTGCCAGGCAGCTGAACATGCTGACCGTGGCCAATGAACAGAAACTGGACAACATTCGCCTCGAGATTGACGCGAAACTGAAGCAAATCCAGGAAGACAGCGCCCGCCAGCTCGACCGCATGCGTGAGACTGTTGATGAAAAATTGCAGAACACGCTCGAAAAAAGACTGGGAGAATCCTTTAAGCAGGTTTCCGAACGGCTGGAGCAGGTCCACCAGGGGCTGGGTGACATGCGCACGCTTGCCACAGGTGTGGGCGACCTGAAAAAAGTGCTCACCAACGTCAAGTCGCGCGGCACCTGGGGGGAAGTCCAGCTGGGCGCGCTTCTGGAAGAAATATTGTCGCCGGAGCAATACCTAAAAAATGTCAAGATACACGAGCATGGGAGCGATTTTGTCGAATTTGCCATCAAACTTCCCGGCCAGGGCGATTCCCCCTCCGATTTTGTGCTGATTCCGGTGGATGCAAAATTTCCGATGGAAGACTACTCACGGCTGACGGAAGCCCAGGAAAAAGGCGATGTATCCACCGCGGAAGACGCCGTCCGCCAATTGGAAAACAGTATTAAAAAGGCGGCCAAAGACATATCGCAAAAATATCTTGCCCCGCCCAAAACCACGGATTTCGGTATCATGTTTCTGCCGTCGGAAGGCCTGTACGCTGAAGTGATCCGCCGCACGGTGCTGGTATCAAACCTCCAGCGTGAATATCGCATTGTGATTTCCGGCCCCTCCACGTTTGCGGCGTTTCTCAACAGCCTGCAGATGGGTTTCCGCACGCTGGCCATCCAGAAGCGCTCCGGCGAAGTCTGGAAAGTGCTGGGTGAAGTGAAGGCGGCATTTGGCCGGTTTGGTGATTCGCTCGATGCGGTGCGCAAAAGACTGGAACAGGCCGCGACTTCCGTGGACGACGCGCAGAAAAAGACGAAAACGCTTGCCGGTAAATTAAAGTCCGTGGAATCCCTGCCGGGAACAACCGAAGAAATCAATGCCACAGAATCCGAAGCGGATTAAGCAGGCAGCATCACACCTTCCGCTGATGTAGAATTCGAGCCCACCTGAAACAGGACTTTTACGAGGAGAATTGTACACGACGGTCAGCAAGGTGATAAAGGAACTGGAAGAGAACTGATAATTCGACGGGCTGTTGCCCAAATA
>CAYMYR010000119.1:0-4471 GCA_964394715.1 uncultured Smithella sp. | reverse complement strand
CTGCGTCCCGAACGCAGTGCCCTACCAAGCTGGGCCACATCCCGACACGGGCAGGAACGTTATAAAATTTATCGCCAAATGTCCACATGTTTTTATTGAAACGGATTATTTTTAAATAGAAAGTGTCTGAACTTGATTATTTACGATGTAAAATGTGAAAATGGCCATAAGTTTGAAGGCTGGTTTAAAGACCGCCAAGCCTGGATTGAACAGAACGCCAGGAGGTTGGTCTGCTGTCCTGTCTGCAACAGTTCGAATGTGGAAATTGTTCCTTCTTCCATTGCCATTATGGGAAAAGATTCAAAAATGCTGGATAAAAGAAACAACCCGGAGATCTTTCCGGCGCGGACCCTGCAGTTGTTCAATCAGTATATTGAAAAAAATTTTGAAGATGTCGGGGACAAATTTGCCGAAGTTGCCCTGAAAATCCATTACGGCGATGAAGAAAAAAGAAACATCAAGGGCACAACGACTCCGCAGGAAGAAACGGATCTGAAAGAACAGGGAGTTTCGTTCATAAAAATTTCTCTGCCCAAAATGGACAGCTGATCAACTTTTATCCAGGATGAATCTTTGCTCCGTTAAAAGTCCTTTGCCGACAAGGGATTGACTTTTATTGATCCAAAGGTCTTATTTTATGATAAAAACCTATAAGAGTATTATTGATCGGATCGGCAACACCCCTCTTGTCGAAATATCAAGGCTCAATCCCAATAAAAAGGTGAAGATTTTTGCGAAATTGGAGTCCTCCAATCCTGGTGGCTCCATTAAAGACCGCACTGCACTGTATATGATTGAAAATGCTGAGAAAAGAGGTGACTTAAACCATGATAAAATCATCCTGGAGGCGACCAGCGGCAATACAGGTATAGGTCTTGCCATGATCGCCGCAGCCAAAGGTTACAAGCTTTACCTTACGATGTCTGAAGCGGCAAGCGAAGAGCGTAAAAAAATTTTAAGAGCGCTGGGTGCGGAACTGCATTTTACCCCGGCATCGCTTGGAACCGACGGTGCTATTGAAGAAGCCTATCGCATGTTGCGTGAAAATCCAGGCAAATATTTCGGTACGGACCAGTTTAATAACGAAGACAATATCGCCGCCCATTATTTCGGGACCGCACAGGAAATCTGGGACCAAACCGAAGGTCGGGTGACCATGGTCATATCGACCCTCGGCACGACCGGTACAGCCATGGGGCTTTCCAAAAAACTCAAGGAACTGAACCCGGGAGTTCAGATTATTGGTGTGGAACCTTATCTCCAGCACAAGATTCAGGGACTAAAAAACATGCGCGAATCTTATCGTCCGGGGATTTTTGACAAGAAGCGCCTTGATGAGAAAGTGAATATCCTGGATGAAGACGCTTTTGAGATGTCGCGCAGGCTTGCCTTGGAAGAGGGCATCCTTGCTGGAATGAGTTCAGGTGCGGCTATGTTTGTAGCCGCCCAGAAGGCCCGTCAAATGGATGAGGGCCTGATCGTGGTTATATTCCCGGACAGCGGGGAGCGTTATTTAAGTACAGAGTTGTTTGCTGTCAAAGAAGAACTGGCCACGGTTAGCCTTTATAATATTCTGCAACGCCGGAAAACGCTTTTCCGTCCGCTGAAACCGGAACAGGTGTTTATGCGGACGTGCGGTCCGACCGTCCATGACGCACCTCACCTTGGAAATTACAGGCGCGTGGTCGTATCCGATCTGCTTTCCAGATACCTGACTTCCAAAGGCTATAAAGTGAAGCATGTGATTGATATTGTTGATATAACTGATAAATCCATTCGGGGCTCGGAAAAGGCCGAAGTGGATCTGGCGTATTATTCAAATAAATATCTGCAGATATTCCTGGATGATGCGCAATATTTAAATATTCGATCAGAAAATATCTATGTCAAAGCTTCTGAAACGGTTGATGCCATGCTCAGGATTGTGGAAAAGCTGGTTGACAAAGGATATGCATACGAAAAACTTCATTCGGTTTATTTTGATATTTCCAAACTGCCCGACTATGGTCGGCTTTCCAATATCGATCTGGCGAAAACCCGCCTGGGACAATCAATTGATCTTGATGATTATGAAAAGGACAGTCCGGCGGACTTTGCTCTCTTGAAAAGGGCAAGCTTAAGTGAGTTAAAAAGAGGGATTTATCATAAGACACGGTGGGGCAATGTCCGGCCGGGATGGCACTTGGAATGCGCGGCCGTTTCTGAAAAATATCTGGGAACGGCTTATGACATTCATATCAGCGGAGCGGATGAAACGTTCCCCCATTGTGAGAATATTATTGCGATCAACAGGGCTTTTTCCGGCCACAGCGGCTCGAACTTCTGGGTAGGGGCTGAATTAATTCTGGTAGACGGAAAAAAGATGTCCCGTTCTCTGAATAATGCCGTCACCATTGCAAATCTGAAAGAAAAGGGTTATCGGGGCAGAGATATCCGTTTTTTCCTGCTGGGCATGAATTACAGAAAACCGATCAGTTACTCTGAACAGGCCCTGCAGATGGCCAGAAACACGGTTAAAAAAATGGATACATTTATCCACAGGCTTCAGGCCATTGATAATCAAGCTCAAGATGATCCTGATGTTGATCAAATGATCTACGACCTTCATCATGACTTTGAAAAGGCTTTAAATGACGACATCAATATCTCTGGCGCATTGGCGGCTCTTTTTGGTTTTATCGGTAAAATTAATGCGTCCCTGGCGAAAGGAAGTATCAGCAGACCTGACGGGCACAAGATTATTCAGGCACTGGAAAAAATCAATGAAATACTGGGAATTATGGATTTTGGGGAACAAAAACTTCATCGCGATATTGCCGAACTGGTTCAAAAAAGAGAGGAAGCCAGAAAAGCCGGGAACTGGCAGGAAGCGGATTTTCTAAGGGACCAGCTGGCCACGCTCGGTGTTGAGGTTTTAGACAGTCATCAAGGAACAATCTGGCGGTTTAAATAGGCTTATGGGAAAAATTAGAAAATCTGTTATTGCCGGTTCCTGGTATCCCGGAGATTCTTCCGCCTTAAGGGACGATATTGCCAGGTATATTCAAAATGTGCCCCGTCAGGAAATGGAAGGAGATATTACGGCATTAATCGTGCCTCACGCCGGTTATATGTATTCCGGTCAAGTGGCGGCGTATGCGTATAAACTCCTTTTGGGGAAACGATACGATTCGGTTATTCTCATAGGTCCCAGTCACAGGGTTGCTTTTGGAGGCGTATCCATATATAATAAAGGAGGTTATGAAACGCCGCTGGGCATCGTTTCTGTTGATGAAAACCTTGCAGCCAGGATTAAATCCTTCAGCAATATCATTGTTGACTTTCCAGCTGCCCATTCGCAGGAACATTCTCTGGAAATTCAGCTGCCCTTTTTGCAGTTTGTTTTGGAGGATTTTTCTTTTGTGCCGCTGGTGATGGGGGATCAGGGCGCTGAAACCTGTCTTTCGCTTGCCGATGCGGTCTTTCAGGCGGTAGAAGATCGGCATGTGCTGATCGTTGCAAGCAGCGACCTGTCTCATTTTCATGGTTACAAGGAAGCAAGGGCATTGGACGGGATAGTCCTCCAGCACATTCAAGATAATGATGTCAAAGGACTTTTAGAAGACCTGGCTATTGACAAAACCGAGGCCTGTGGTGGAGGGCCTGTAGCGGTGGCCATGCTGGTGTCGCAAAAAATGGGCGCCCGTCACTCTCTTCTTTTGAAATACGCCAATTCCGGTGATGTAACAGGAGATAAAAGTTCAGTGGTTGGTTACGCATCAGCAGTTTACTATCGTTAGGAAACAGGGGAGAAAATGGAATTATCAGATCAGGAAAAAACCACACTTCTGGAAATTGCCAAAAGGGCAATCGTCGCAAAGGCGGGAAACAGGGAAATGCCGAAATTAACGACAGATTTACCGATCCTTAAAGAAAAGAGAGGAGCCTTTGTCACCTTAAAAAAGCGGGGACACCTGCGTGGCTGCATCGGCTATATCAAAGCGGTTAAGCCTCTTGGGGAAACGGTTCAGGAAATGGCTGTCGCGGCGGCATTTCATGATCCTCGTTTCCCGTCCGTCAAAAGTGAAGAGATCAGAGATTTGAGTTTTGAGATCTCTGTTTTGAGTCCTTTACAAAAGATTAAAAATATTGATGAAATTGAGGTGGGAAAGCATGGCATTTACATTGTCCGGGGTTACAATTCCGGTTTGCTCCTGCCGCAAGTGGCAACCGAGTATGGCTGGGACAGGGATAATTTTTTGAAAGAGACCTGTTACAAGGCGGGTCTCCCGCCAAGAGCATGGAAAGACAAGGAAACTGAAATATATATTTTCTCCGCTGATTATTTCGGTGACAAAGATTAGATTATTCTGTTTTCATTCCCGCATATTTATATAAATAATTTAAAAATTTACTTGACAAAAACAAGTATAAAAATTAAAGTCCGCAATTCGCACGAAGCAGTGTAATGGTTTTGTTGCGTTTAAAGCAA
>CAYMYR010000118.1:0-4545 GCA_964394715.1 uncultured Smithella sp. | reverse complement strand
CGCCCTTGCTGTCCACTTTAAAAAGATATCCCAAAAGGGGAATGTTTTTCAGCGCTGGCCATCCGGTATCGCCGATTGTATGGCGCTGTTTGGTCAAACCGGAAATAACGATGGTTTCGCCGTCCTGAACAATCAGAACCGTTTCCGTCTTCTTTTTAATGATATAGGGGTCTCCGAGGCTGGACTTCCGTGTTATGTCCACTTCGTCTTTCTTCACAGATATTGTCATTTTTAAATTCTTGCCGTCAATGACATGCGGTGTGATTTCCAGTCGCATGACAACATCTTCAAATTTCGTCGTCTGGGTTGGAGTGCTTCCGGTGCCAGCCTGCTCAATCGTTGTGTAGGGAACTCGTTCACCGTTTTCCGTAAACGCTTTCTGATTGTCGAGCGTTGTAATGGAAGGGCTGGACAGGATGTTGAGCTTTTTGTCCTTCTGTAGCGCCTGAAGCTGAACTTCCAGAAGGTTGCCGCCTATCGTACCGAAAAGCAATGCTAAAGAACCCGAGGCTACATTAGTCAAATTTAATGCTTGAAAGTTTGACGCTAGCCCTGTTCCGCCAATGCCTACGGGACCACCGGCTGTTGGATTTATATCACCAGTTGTGCTTGTTCTGGTGCCACCACTCATTGCTGTATAGTTTCCGGTGTTGTAAGTGCCACCCCACATAACGCCCAGATCACGTGCAACCGATTTGGTGGTTTCCACGATATTGGCCTTGATCAGAATCTGAGGCGTGGGCTTGTCCAGCTTTTCAATGATCGGAATCATTTTTGCCAGGTCCTGAGAGGTAGCCGATATGACGAGGGAATTGCTGTGTTCATCCAGCGTGACTGACCCGGTTGTCTTTCCGTCTTTGTCCTTGGTCAGGAATCCCTGTATTGTCTTTTCCAGTTTCTTGGCATCGGCATAATCGATTTTGATGACTACCGGATTCATCAAAGGTTCCACTGTTTGAATATCACGTAGCTGGACTTTCCGCTTCAATTCCTTCTCAATGCCGTCAACGGTCATGACACGGATGACATTACCCTCCCAGACATAGGACAAACCATGAGTCTGCAAAAGCCCGATAAAGGCCTGATTCCAGGGAACACCGCGAAAATCAACACTGACTTCGTCTTTCAAATCATTTTTCACAATCAGATTATAATTAACAGTCTTGGCCATAGCCCGCAGGACTGCCTTGAGGTCCGCCTGGCGCATGGTAAGATTAATGGGCTTGGTCGGTAGTCTTCCGTAGGTTTCTCCAAGTGATGCATCTGACCGGATTTTTTTGCCGGATTTCGGATCAATATCGATCTTTTTGGGCTTGGATTCAGGAGAATGCCCCTGAGAATTTTCCGCAAGGGTGTTCCATTTTTCAAAAAAAGGATCTTTTACTGTGCTCTTTCGTTCTCCCGCACAGCCGATGACAAATATCAGCAATAATAAACCGATCAGCACGCTGCCGATTCTTTCTGGGTTTGCACTTATTCTCAAGACAATAACCTCCCTGTCTTAATGATTATTCCTGCATGGGAACGGATAACTGACTGCCTGTCCTGCGGTTGACAATCAAAACGCTTTCCGGCGTGACACTTTTCAACTCGTAGCCCTCGACTTCAAGGGCTTCCCCTGTTTGATATTCCAATCCGTTGATAATCGCTATTTTTTTCTGATCCATGTCTACATAACCGGAGTAAATGAATTTTACCCCGCCTGCACTGCTTTCTTTGTTTCCCGCAAAAACACGGTACGATTCCCTCTCCCAGAACGGGTTGTTGCCCCAGTCCGTTTCCGCCCTTTTGGCAAGATAGGTATCGACGCCGCCCGTTTTATATTTCATTAAATCAGTGCTTAACGTATCTACCACCGTCTCTATTTCAGCGGGTTTGACTGCGGTTTTGGCTTTTTTTGCCGCAGGCCCGGCTATCAGCAGATCGTATATCGCATACAAAACAAACAAAGCGGCAATGGCCAGAATAATGATTTGTCTTTTTTCCAGTTTCTTCATTTTTTCCGCACTCTGTTAATCGGCCAGGGCAATCCCTATTTTCAATCTGAACTCCATGGAATCACTGTCCTGCTTCATGTTCATTTCTTCAATCTGCTCAACGTATGACATCTCGCCCAATACGACCAGAAGTTTCCTGAAATTCGCAAACTCTCCCTTAACGGTAGCATTATAAATAAGGTACTTCGATGCGACACCCATGGAGTCAGGATCAGGCGTCAGCGACATAACCATCAGACTGGCTTTTTCTGCCTCGGCACGGAATGATTTCTGAAACTTTTCCGTCTCCTGGCGGGATAGTTTTGTTCTGGCGGGATTGGCCAGAACAAATGCTGTTTTCTTATCAGTGTCACTTTGCGCCAGCTGATATACCTGCCCTAATCCCTTTTGTTCTTCGATCTGATCCTGAAGTTTTTTAATATCTTTCGCACGGCCGGCATTGACCCGGTTCAAAGGAAAGATGATCAGCAGAAGGATGATGACGATGATCCCTCCGCAGATCAATATATACCCGAGGCTGTTTGCCGGAATGTTCTGTTTGATTTTGTTGATCATCCCTATCCTATTTTTGCGTTAATTTTGAACTGGAGAATTTCCTTCTTTCTGAAATTCACAATACTGCTTTTTTCCACTTTGACGCCTTGAAGCGCGGCGGATCTTTCCAGGTTCATCACATACTGCGATAAAAGGGCGTCGAGCGCATTCCGCTCTCCCAGCACAACTCCTTCAATGCTGACGCCGTCGCTGATCTCCTGTGGCGTGGTTTCTTTGACCTGTGCGGCATCTTTCTTAGGTGCCGGTGCCTGTCCCGAAGGCGCGGCTATCCGGAGATTGGTCAGCCTGATGTCCCCAGGCGTCAGCGAAGACAGTTCGCTGATCAGCGCCATCCCTTTATATTTCCTGGAATACTGCTGGGTGATCTGGTAACGGTTTTTTGCTTGTTCAACGAGGCCGTTGACTTTTTCCCTGGATAACAGCGGTTTGAAAAGAGACAGCTCCTGTTCCAGCTTTGCCCGCTTTGTGCCCAGCTGACCCATTTCAACCACCTGAAAGACGATAAAGGCAAGGCACAAGACCAGCGCAGCCGCGAATGCCGCGAATATGCCGCGATTGATCATCTTGCCGCTTAGTTCCTTGTTTTTGTCGAGATAGGTAAAAATGACATTGGGTGTGTATTTTATATCAGACAGAGACAATCCGATCACGGGAACCAACGCCGCTTTTTCCGCTGGAGAAAGGGAAGCGCCGGCTGTGGCAGCGTGTTTTCCCTCAAAAGGATCAAATAACTCCGTCGGTGTTGCCAGCTGCTCACTGATGTAATTCAGAAGCACTTCATGAAATCCGCTCAGAACGGAGGATATGTAGATTCTATCCGCTTTTTCATAACCGACTGATGTCGCGTAATACTCCAGCGTCCTGTCGATCTGCCGGACCAGCCTCTCCAGTGCCGGTGTGATCATGTCGAGAACCGAACTCTGGCTCCAGTGGATGCCGTTGTCATCCTGTATCGACTTTCCGGAATGATCGGAAAGCTCCTGGAGCATGTTTTTAACATGGACTTTATCCAACCTTTTTCCCGGCATGGTTTCGGCAACGGTTTCATCGATTGCTTCCATCATGCTGGTAATGCCGGTTTTGACGCCCCTTGTCATCACCAGGTTGTTTTTACTGTATATGTCGATCCTCGAAAAATCATTTCCGATAAAGAGGCTGGCGAAGGTCCCTTCACCTACCGCGGTCCATTTTGTTCTGAAGATATTCTGAATGGCAAAGGGCGCTATGGTGATCCCCGCAAGATCGACACCGATCGATGAAAAAAGGTCTCTGACCTTCTCTACGACAGTCTTCGGGGCAATGTAAACCATCACGGAATATTTTGGAATGCCCTGGTCGGTAATTTCACCCTGCATCTCATAGTCAAAGACAACGTCTTTTTCGTCAATGGGATTCTCTTTTTTGGCAGTAAAAAAGATGACGTTTTCCAGCTGCTTTTTGGGAACGCGCGGAATCTTCAGGTGATATACATTGACTTCCGTGGCGTCCATCATCGCCCATACATCACATGCAGCAAGAGAACCGGCAAATGAAACCAGGGACGATCTCAATAAATTCTTGAATTCCGCAGATTCCCTGTTGATCTGACCGCCGAATTTCACAATCTTTTGATCGACCAGCATCGGCCTGCCATCGGAAGTCTTTGCCATTTTGGCAAAACTGATATTGTCCTGCCCGATATCGACACCTACCCTCACCTTGTGCTTTCCCGCAAAAACACCGGGCACGTTCAGAGATATTTTAGGGATATTTTTTTTGGAAGAAGAGGAGTCTTTAGCCGCTTCCGTTACAGGTGTTGAAGGCTGCTGCGACCCCCGGATGACGTTTAACAACCTTTCAGTGGAATTGACATCGTTTGATTTGGCCAAAAAATTTCTCCTGAAAGAATTTTTTACATATTGCCGCTTTGGATCGCTTTATTTAAAAATTTTTTTGCACAAAAAATATTTTTTAACAAAACAACATTTACATGTAAATATTTTTATCATAATAG
>CAYMYR010000117.1:0-4588 GCA_964394715.1 uncultured Smithella sp. | reverse complement strand
TTTTTCTTTTCTTTGTCGCTCCGGCGGGCGCTTTCAGAGAACTCAAATCCATAACCTACTCCTTTGACTCTTCCACAGAAACAAGGTGGATCACTTTATTAATCATGCCACGGATCTCCGGAGTATCCACCAGAGTCACTGTGCTGTTCAATTTATTCAATCCCAGACCGCGCATGATTTTTCTCTGCTTCTCGGGCCGGGTAATGACACTCTTGACCATTTTTACTTTTAACATTTTGCCCACTTTATAAACACCCTCGTCAATGAATTACTTGCCTCTCAGGGCAGCAATTTCCGCAGGATCTTTCAACTGACAAAGCCCGTCCACTGTAGCCTTAACCAGGTTATGCGGATTGTGCGATCCTAAACATTTCGTCAAAATATTATGAACACCTGCAACCTCTAAAACAGCTCTCACCGCGCCGCCGGCGATCAGGCCTGTTCCTTCCGATGCCGGTTTCAATAATACTTTTCCCGCGCCGAACTTTCCTAAAACCTCATAAGGAATCGTTTTATTGGCTACTGCAACTTTGACCATATTCTTCTTGGCCATTTCCATCCCTTTGCGTATCGCTTCGGGAACTTCATGTGCTTTGCCTAACCCCGCACCGATCATGCCCTGGCCGTCACCGACCACCACGATGGCGCTGAAACGAAACCGCCTTCCTCCCTTAACGACTTTTGCCGTACGATTAATGGCAATCACCCGGTCGAGGAGCTCCACATCCTTCATTTCTCTTTTTTCGATCGCTTCTTCTCTAATCATGAGTCCTGTACGCTAAATTATTATTAAAATTTAAGACCACTTTCCCGCGCGGCGTCGGCTAAAGCCTTCACGCGGCCATGATAGAGAAATCTGCCTCTATCAAAAACGACTTTTTCGATGCCCAGGGTCTGCAGACGCGCGGCAATCAGTTTGCCGACTTCACGGGCGACATCCACTTTTTTAATCCCCTTGAGCTTACCGGTTAGTTCCTTGCTCAGCGTCGATGCCGCGGCAACCGTTATACCCTGCGCATCATTGATCACCTGAGCATAGATGTGTTTATCCGAACGGAAAACAGAAAGGCGAGGCCTCTCCGACGTTCCCGTAAGTTTTCCTCTGACCCGTTTTTCTCTCTTGTCTCTTATTTTTAATGTCTTTTTGGAAGCCAATGTTCCACCTCTTTAAGGCTATATTTAATAAATGTCTATTTTGCGCCGGCCGCTTTCCCGGCTTTACGCCGGATATGCTCGCCCGCATACTTGATGCCTTTGCCTTTGTAAGGCTCCGGCTTTTTCAAGGACCGAATTTCCGAAGCCACCCGGCCGACCAATTCCTTATTAATTCCTGACACGACCAGGTTAACCTGCTTATCGACCTTCACGTCGATCCCCTTGGGAATATTGTATTCCACGGGGCTCGAGTATCCTAAAACAAGTTTCAGAGTCGATCCGGCCACCTCGGCACGATAGCCGACACCGGATATCTCCAGCGCCTTTTGAAAGCCGGTGCTGACGCCGGTTACCATGTTGTTGATCAAGGTTCTGGCCAATCCATGATAGGAACGGACAAGACGATCTTCCGATTTCCGCTCAATGGCCATATGATCATCGGAGACAGTCAACGTGATGCCGTCCGGTAACTTCGAAGATAAGCTGCCTTTGGGTCCTTCAACTTTTACAATGCCGCCACTTTGGCTTATTTTTACGCCCTTGGGAAAAGTGACCGGCTTTTTACCTATTCTCGACATGAACAAGAACTCCCGTTTAAAATCTATAGTTTAACTACCAAACCTTACAAAGAATTTCGCCGCCGACATTGAACTCTCTGGCTTCCTGATCGGTGATGACGCCTCGGGAAGTTGAAAGAATCGAGATGCCAAAACCATTAAGCACTTTGGGAATGCTGTCCGCGGCAACATACACCCTGCGTCCTGGTTTGCTGACTCTTTTAATGTCGGTAATTACGGTACGTTTTGTGTCCGGATATTTCAGGGTGATCTTCAGCATCGGATGGCCGTTTTCATCCTTCACGACATCATAATTGCTGATATATCCAGACGATTTCAGAACTTTGGCAATATTCGAATTCATTTGCGACATGTGAACATTAACGTTTTTAAAACGAGCTTTGTTACCGTTTCGAATCCTTGTCAGCATATCGGCAATAGGATCTGTCATCCCCATGCTTTTTCTCCTTAAACTAAAATTACCAGCTTGATTTTATCACACCGGGAAGCTCGCCCTGAAGGGAAAGCTTCCTTAAACAAATCCTGCACATCTCAAATTTCCTATAATACGCTCGCGGTCTGCCGCAAATCTGGCAGCGGTTGTATTCCCTGACCGCGTATTTCGGTTTCCTGCTTGCTTTTGCAATCAATGACTTTTTTGCCACGCGAAATTCCTCCGGAGCTTCCTCGTTTAATTCTTAAAGGGGACACCCATCAACTTCAGCAATACACGGGCTTCCTCGTCCGTCTTTGCCGTTGTCACGATGGTAATATTCATTCCCTTAATTTTTTCGATTTTATCATATTCAATTTCCGGGAAAATGATTTGTTCGTGCAGACCAATGGAATAATTCCCCCTCCCATCAAACGCGCTTGGCGATATTCCCCGGAAGTCTCGAACTTTCGGTAATGCTACGTTTACCAGGCGATCAAAAAACTCATACATCGTTTCTTTTCTTAAAGTCACCGAGCAGCCAATGGGCATGCCCTGGCGAAGTTTAAATGTTGCGATGGATTTTTTCGCCTTAGTGATAACCGGTTTTTGCCCAGTAATCATCGCCATTTCCTGCACAGCGCCATCAATAATTTTCACATTGGAAATGGCCTCGCCCAAGCCCATATTGACAACAATCTTCTCCATTTTTGGTACTTGCATGGGATTCTTGTAGTCAAATTCCTTGACCAGAGCCGGCACTACTGTTTTTAAATAAAATTCCTTTAATCTTGCCATTTTTTCTTAACCCACATCGATAACGTCATTGCACTTGCTGCAGATACGAATCTTCTTGCCGTCCTCGAGGATACGATTTCTGATCCTGGTCGCTTCTTTGCACTTACCACAAATGATGCTGACCTTGGAGACACACATCGCCGCCTCTTTTTCCACGACACCACCTTTGCTTTTTTGATCAGGTCTTTTATGCTTCTTGATCACGTTGATCTTTTCGACGACCACTTTGTTTTTCTCGGGTATAGCTTTCAGAATCTTACCGGTCTTTCCTTTGTCTTTACCGGCAAGAACCTTAACCATATCTCCTTTTTTCAATCTGCCTAAACTCATTTTTCCCCTCTTCAAAACAGGCTTACAAAACCTCTGGAGCCAGAGATATAATCTTCATAAACTGCTTTGCTCTCAGCTCACGGGCAACGGGTCCAAAAATTCTGGTTCCGACCGGTTCCATTTGATTATTAATTAGAACAGCGGAGTTGTCATCAAACTTGAGATAAGAACCGTCCGGCCGTTTCACTTCTTTCACGGTGCGGACGATGACCGCTTTCATCACATCACCTTTTTTCACTTTAGAATTCGGAATCGCCTCTTTCACTGCAACGACGATTACGTCGCCCAGGCTGGCGTAACGCCGCTTCGATCCACCAAGCACTTTAATACAAGCGACCCGCTTGGCGCCGGAATTGTCGGCAACATTTAGAATTGTCTGCATCTGAATCATAAGATAAACTCCACTCTACCAAGCTACCTGACTTGGGAAGCCAGGTTTCTATTTTGCTCTCTCCAAAATTTCAAGCATCCGCCAGCGTTTGTCTTTACTGATGGGCCGCGCTTCAATGATTAATACCGTATCGCCCATTTTGCATTGGTTCTTTTCATCATGGGCTTTATATTTATCATGCCTGCGGACATATTTGTGAAACACGGGGTGTTTAACCAGTCTTTCGGTTTTCACCACAATGGTTTTATCCATTTTGTCACTGACGACGACGCCTTTGATTGTACGTTTGTTGCTCTTTTCAGCCATATTAACCTGCGGCCTCCTTTTCCTTCAACACCGTTGCGATACGGGCAATGTCCTTACGGAGGCGGCCCAGGCTCGCGGTCGATTCGAGTTGACCTGACGAATGCCGAATCTTCAACCGAAACAGCTCTTCTGTTAATTCATTACTTTTACTTTGAAGCTCGTTAATACCGAGACCTCTGATTTCGCTAATTTTCATCAGATATCTCCCTTGATAAAAACTTTGTTGAAATGGCCAGTTTATGCGATGCCAGACGAAATGCTTCCTTGGCTGTTTCTTTGGTTACCCCTTCCATCTCATACAGAACGGATCCGGGCTTTACGACCGCCACCCATCCCTCCGGAGCTCCCTTGCCTTTACCCATTCTGGTTTCAGCAGGTTTCTTCGTGATGGATTTGTGCGGAAATACCCGAATCCAGATTTTGCCTCCACGTTTCACATAACGCGTCATGGCAACACGGGCCGCCTCAATCTGACGGGCGGAAACCCATCCGCATTCAGCCGCCTGCAATCCATAATCACCAAAGACGATGGAACTGCCTCTTGTCGCCTTTCCTCCCATGCGGCCTTTCTGCAATTTTCTATATTTTACACGTTTTGGCATTAACATAATTTATAAC
>CAYMYR010000116.1:0-4591 GCA_964394715.1 uncultured Smithella sp. | reverse complement strand
ACTAGTAAGTTGCCGTAACCATCAGGGTTGCCCTGTTTTCTTTGTATTCATTCGTCGCTTCATAGATATAATTTGTATTGTTTTGAATGTATGCGTATTCAAGAGATATTTGCAGCCACTTAAGGGGTGTGTAGGCAATATTGGCGCCTGCGCTCCATGTGATATTCCGCAGGCCTGTGTCTGAATCAGACTCTTGCTCCGACCGCTCAATTCTTCCCAGACATCCGATGGACAGTCTTTTGTCCAGAAAATGGGTGATACTTCCTGTTGCCCGATAGAATTTTCTGAATCCCAGGTTCTGGGATGTGAAGTAATCCAGCACATAACCACCCTGCACGCTGAGGTGATACCTCGTTCGTTCGCTGTTCTGTGTGATGTCAGCCTTAAAGTTCACGCCGCCGTCCCGTTTGATGCCGGCTTCGGGTTCCAGCCAGTAATAACCGGCTTCTGCCGAAGCCGTCAGGGTCTGACTGAATAGATAAGATAGGCCGACAGACGTTTCATAGATTTTATAATTTAGCAGGTCCTCCGTAAAGGTCTGTAAAGTATAAGCGCCTTTCAAAGAAGCAGTTGCCTTGGGAGTGAAACGATACAGATATGCGCCGCTAACCCTGTGACCTTTTAAATCAGGGCTGGCTTCAAAATGACCGTTAGTGTAACCGTAATCAAATTGGAAACCGTGCTGCTTATTTAACCAGACAGTAAGAAAAGGGTTGATGTAATTTTCGATGCTGTCCATATCTACGAGATCCTCGGCACGGTAATAATTGTTGCGGTACCTAACGCCAATACGGCTTTCCTGACCGAACTGATATTCCACGGTTGGTTCGACTACATTGCGCATGTAAACGGCGCGTTGTGTTTCGGTTGCCAGAAGGTATCTGTTTTCTGCCGCCGTCGAGAAAAATTCTCTTTCCCTCGGATCGTCGGATCGGATGAAAGCGTTTCTCAAATAAAAATTAAAACGTGAACTGGTCAGGTATTTGGCGTCAAGTCTGGCCTGACCGGTCAGATAATTGAGATTGCTGTTCTCGCTGTATAACAAATAACCGACGGATGCGTTCAGGCTGACACCCGAGCGGTCAGTCATGTTTGAAAATGCAATGCCGGGCGTGATCGTGGTATAAAAATCTCTTTTCTGATTACGGGCAGTCAAATTAAGATTATCACTGTATTCGCCTTTTACGCTCAGGTAAGGGTGGATCTGGGATAAAAAATCTGCACCATATACATGGGATGTAGTGTAAATCAAAACGCAAACCAACATTAAAACAATAAGACCGCTATGTTTATTCATAGGATATCCCTTTTTGTTTTCAGTGGCTTGAAAGGAGAAGGGCGCTTACTGGACAATAATGGTGTCCCCCCGTTTAATGACGACGTCCGGAATGTCCCCGTCGACAATTTTATTGTAATTGATGTATGTTCTCTGCTCCTTACCGCTTTCATTGGTGATGACCAGAATTTTTCTTTTGTTGGCCCATTCGGTAAATCCACCCGCGATAATAATAGCCTTGAGCAAACTGGTTTCACGACGGATGTTAAACACCCCCGGATTCCTTACCTCGCCGGATATGAATATTTTGTAACTGTTGGCTTCCATCACGGTAACTGTCACAGCCGGGCTTTCGATAAAACCTTTGAGCCTGTCGATGATTACGTTCTTTAGCTGTTGGGGGGTCAGACCAGCAGCCTGTATGTCGTCAGCGAGCGGCAGGGATATTTTACCGTCGATTCGGACCGGAACGGTCTTGCTCATGGATTCTTCTTTCCAAACATGGATGTTGAGTACGTCTTCGGGGCCGATGATATATTCGTTATTGTCTGCGGCTATTTCAGCGGCAGGTTTTTGGGGAGGGGTTACAGTTCTCTCCTGGGCCTGTAGAGTGAAACATAATGCGGACACGATCATTACGATGGCGGCGTAGGTAATCAGTTTTTTCATTGCAGTTCCTCCCCTTTGAAAAAAAATTAATCCTTGAATGTGCTGAAACATTTCATAAACAAATCATTATCCATTTTCAAGTTTAAGCGAAATTATTTTACTACCAAAAAGCCCTTAGTATGTCTAGGTATTTTTAAAAAAGACATGGATGATTAAGGAGGGAATGAATATTCTTGAAAATAAACAAAATAACCGATATTGTAATTTTAAACGGTATCTTGAAGCGTAAAGAATCTTTCGGATATCATACTTATTTAATAAGTTGAAGATGCGCCGCCTGCCCGACGGCAAATCTGCGGGTTTTATATTTCAGAATAACGATCAATATTTTAGGAGACATTTCATGAATCAAACGGTAAATCGGATTTATTCAGTTTTTGCCTTGATGATGATCATTGTTTTGTTGGTTGGTATTGCCGGATGTTCCAAGGAAGCTAAAATGGAGCGTCACTGGAAGAAAGCCGAGAAATATTATTCAGAGGAAAAATTCAGGGAAGCCGCTATTGAATATAAAAATGTCATCAAGCTTAAACCTGCCGATGCGACGGCTTATTACAAGCTGGCCATGTGTCATCTCAATACAAGAATGTTGCAGGAAGCATTTGCAGCCATGTCGAAAGCCGTTGAGCTGGATCCTAAACTGATCGACGCGCGCCATCACCTGGGGACTTTGTATTTACTTTCCGGACAGACAGACAAGGCGCGGGAACAGGCCATGGCCATTCTGCAGATTGACCCGACAAACTCCCTTGGCCATCTGCTGCTTGGAACCGTCTATCTGAAAGAAAACAATTTGGGTAAGGCCATTGAAGAGAGCCTCAAGGCGGTCCAGGGTGATAAAAAACTGGAAGCCTATCTCCAGTTATCAAGACTTTATGAGTTGAGTAAAGATTTAAGCCAGGCTGAGGTGATGCTCAAAGAAGCCGTTAAGTTCGATGATAAAAAACAAAAAACACGTTTTTCCCTGGCTGAATTTTACGTGCGAACGGGCAGGAAGGAGCTCGCCGAGCAGGAGTATCTGCAGGCGGTCAGGAATTCACCGAAAGACTCTGTCGCATCAACGAAACTCGGAAGTTTCTACGTTTTAACAGGAAAAATGGATGAGGCCGAAAAACATTTCATGAAAGGGGTTGAATTATCGCCGGGGAGCGCTCCGTTGCGAATTCAACTGGGGAATTTTTATTTGGTCTGGGGGAAAAAGGACAAAGCAGAAATTTCTTTCAGGGAAGCAGAAAGCAAAGATCCCAAAAATATTGCCGTGCTGGCAAGGCTGGCGGATTTTTATCTGGGCGAAAAGAAGTTCGATGAAGGTATGAAATATACGGAGAAGATTCTGATTATCAATCCTAAAAGCCAGGAAGGCCTGTTTCTGAAGGGAAGAATATTTTTGACAAAAAATGAATTCGAACAGGCATTGAATCTTTTCCAGGCCTACATAAAGGACAATCCTCAATCAGCCCAGGCTCATTATTTTGCGGCTATGGCCCATTCGGGAAAGGGAAATATACAGCAGACAAAAACTGAACTGGGAGAAGCCATCAAACTGAATCCGGATTGGGAGCAGCCCCGACTCGTTATGGCAAATATTCATCTGAAAGAAGGGAATGCTGCAGAAGCCGTCAATCAGTTAAATGTTATTCTTAAGAACAATCCAGCAAGCATCCAGGCACGCCTTCTTCTCGGGGATTCCTATTTATCACAAAAAGATCTGGCCGGAGCCGCAAGAGAATATAACGCTCTGATTCAATATTTGCCCAATAATCCCATTGGATATATTCAATCGGGCAAAGTTCTTTTATATCAGAAACAGGATGATGAAGGACTGGCAATGCTGGAGAAAGCGTTGTCTTTGCAGCCTGATAATGTCAACGCGCTTCAACTGATTACTTCTTTCTATTTGAGCAAAAAGGATACGGACAAAGCCATAGAAAGAGTTCAGCGGCAAATTCAGGCAGTACCCAAAAATCCGGTTTTTTACTCAATGCTGGGGTCTCTCTACGAGATGAAAAAAGAAGTGGCTTTGGCAGAAAACAATATGAAAAAGGCCATCGAACTGAATCCAAATCTGCCTGCACTGCAGATCCTGCTGGGTGATTTTTACATGAGGCAGCAGCTGGCGGATAAGGCAAAAAAACAATATCTGGTTTCTGTAGAAAAAGCGCCAAAGGCTATTCAGCCCTTAATGGCGCTCGGATTGATTTATGAAAGGGAAAACAATTACAAGCAGGCCCAGGAGTTTTATGAAAAGGCCCTGAAGATCAATCCCGATTTTGTGCCGGCGGCCAATAACCTGGCTTTTCTTTATGCCCAGCATGGCGGCAACATTGACGTTGCACTGAACCTTGCGCAAAAAGCAAAAGAAAAGATGCCGGATGATGCAAACGTCTCGGACACGCTGGGATGGATCTACTACAAGAAAAATGTTTTCGGGACGGCCATTACGTATTTGAAGGAAGCTGCGGAAAAAATGCCCAATCAGCCTGTGGTCAGATATCACCTGGGCATGTCATACTATAAAAATGGGAATCGTGATCTGGCAAAGCAGGAACTCAGCGCCGCCCTGAATATCAACCCCGGATTTCCCGGAGCTGATGAGGCAAGAGCGACATTGAATCAATTAAAGTAGTATTGAAAGATTAGTGTTAT
>CAYMYR010000115.1:0-4639 GCA_964394715.1 uncultured Smithella sp. | reverse complement strand
GGTAAATTCAGGGGACATAACACTTAATTAATCGCAACATGTTTTTATGACGGCGGTTGAAGTTTTTTTTCAACCACCGTCGCCTGACAAATACATTAAATGAAAACTCTACCTGTTAGCAGTTGCAATGAGCATGTGCCGTATTTGAAACATGTTCAACAATGATCGTTGTAGTTGATTAAAAAATTCAAATATTTTCTGGCATTTACAAATGTTGCAAAATTAAGGCGATATTTCCTCTTCAGAAACCAAGATATTCTTGACATTCAATCATGATTTCTTATACAAAGCATGCGGACGCGGTTTCATGTCAAACAGTAAAGATGCGTCTGATATTTATGTTGCCGTGTCGGCAACACTTAAGAAATGCAAGGTCTCATCAATAGAGCTTCTCGATGAAAGTCAGAATCAAAGGATATGATCCAGGTAAGTTCGAGTCAGCAGATGCCCTTCCGGAACATGATTTGTCAGTTGCTTCAAATTCCTGTCAGCAGAATTTCAGTCGATGATAAATTTCTAATTAAGGAGGTCGTATATGTCGAATAAAGAAGCCGTTGTCCCGTCAACAAACCTTGATGCTATTTACACCAAACCCAACAACCTGGTCGATTTGTTTGAAAATTCCGTAGCCAAATTTGGATCCAGCAACCTGTTCGGTACCAAGAATAAAACGACCGACCAATATGAATGGGTCACTTATGGAGCCGTAGCCGAGAGGGTAAATAATCTCCGGGGCGCTTTGAATAAACTGGGATTGAGCAAAGGAGAGAAGGTCGGCGTCATTGTCAGCAATTCGGTGGAGTGGTTTGTTTGCTGCCAGGCGACACATGGTCTGGGCGGAGTGTTTGTGCCCATGTATGAAAAGGAGCTGCAGAAAGTCTGGCAATACATTCTTCAGGATGCGGACATTAAGTATGTTTTTGTCCGTGATCAGAAAATTTATGATGTCGTAAAGAGTTTTCAAAAAGACATTCCAACCTTGAAGGATATTTTCATTCTGTTCGGAGAAGGAGAAAAATCCCTGGCCCAACTGGAAAAAACGGGCAAGGCCAATCCAGTTCCCTCCTACAAACCGCACTGGTCCGAGACGGCCTTTATCATCTACACGTCGGGTACTACAGGAGATCCAAAAGGCGTGCTTCTCCATCATGGCAACATGACGCACAACGCCCAGGAGAGCCGGGATACTTTCGATGTAACAGAAAAAGATATAGGCTTGAGTATTCTTCCCTGGGCGCACAGCTTCGGCCTGACCGCTGATCTGCATTGTTATCTCCTGGGTGGCGGGAGCCTTGGATTTGCCGAATCCGCTGAAAAACTCACTATCAATTTCAGCGAGGTCAAGCCCACCGGTATGTCCGCTGTGCCTCGTGTTTTCAACATTATCTACGATAAAATCCAGCAAGGTGTGTCGGCCGATCCGGAAAAAAAGAAAGTCTTTGACGCGGCGTTAGCCGAGGCCGTAAAGAATCGGGATCTGAAAGAAAAAACTGAAGAGTTCAAGTTCTATGATGCTGTGGCCTTTTCCGTTGTCCGGAATATTTTCGGCGGGCGGCTGAAACATGTAGTCACCGGCGGCGCATTGATGAAACCGGAAATCGCACTGTTTTTCGCCGATGTTGGAGTGCCTACATACGACGGCTATGGTTTGTCGGAAACATCACCTGTTATTTCAAACAATTCGCCCTTGCGTGGCAATAAATACGGCACAGTCGGCAAGGCTTTCAAGGATACCAGGATTATAATTGATAAATCCCGCGTCGGTGAAGACAGCCCGGACGGCGAGATCGTGGTGTACGGCGCCCAGGTCATGCAGGGCTATCATAAAAAACCAAAAATCACCGCTGAAGCGATGATGCCGGATACCTGGAACGGCTTCCCCGGAATCAGAACAGGCGACCGCGGTTGGCTTGATGAAGAAGGTTATCTGCATATCACCGGCCGGTTCAAGGATGAATATAAACTGGAAAACGGAAAATATGTGCATCCCGAATCCATCGAGAACGAAATGAAAATTCTCCGTTATGTGGCCAATGCCATTGTTTACGGCGAAGGCCGCCTGTATAACGTAGCCCTGGTTGTGCCGGATTTTGAGGCGATGAAGGGCGATCCCAAAACCGCTGCCTGGGTACAGGGGACGCACGAGGAAACTATTGCCAACAAGGAGTGCACCGATTTTATTGCTCAGCAGATAACCGAACATCTGCGTAAAACTTTCGGTGGCTATGAAATTCCCCAAAAGTTCCTTTATATCACGGAGGATTTTACCGTGGATAACGGCATGCTGACCCAGACGATGAAACTGATCCGACGAAATGTCATGAAAAAATACGGCGATCAGCTCAAAGCACTCTATGAGTAATGAGGAAACAGCGAATAATCATTCTGTTTAAAATGTGATTCGAAAAACTGTGCCGGCGGCTGACTGCCGCCGGCGTCAGCAGTTGAACACAAAATACTGGAAGAAGTATTTGTTCCAGACAATTTTCCCTGATCCGCGACATGGTCCGCAGGACGAAAGGAAGGGATATGAAAAAAATCAGTTCTGTTCTGATTTTGGCAATGATGGTATCCCTGCTGCTCGTGAATTGTGACAGCATTTCCTACAAGTGGGTAAAATATCATGACGACAATGACGGCAATGCCTATTTTTATAAAAAGGGAAAAGTTGATAAAGACGGTTACAAGCATATTGTTCAGGCCTGGAGCAAAGAAGTTTATTCACAAAGGGGCCGGGACGCTGAAATCGAATCCAGAACGAAGGATGGATTGACCAGCAAGGGATACAGGAAGCTTTCCTACAAAAAATGTTTGTATGAGATAGACTGCAGCCGACTGAAAATCAGTACGTTATCCATAAAACACTTTGACACGGATGATAAGGAGCTGTATTCCGGAGGAACGGATGAGAGAAACTGGTACGATATTCAACCGGATTCACCCGGCAATCGCCTGCGGCAGGAAGTCTGTAAATAACCCCCTCCGCCCTTATTGCCCCGCCGGATTCATAAGGCTGCAGGACACAAGAAAAGACTCAACTTCTTTGAAAACATGCGCGGCAATTTCCCCCCGCACAATTCCATGCTGATGATAATCAATCCAGGAAAAACTTTTTTTTGCCGAACCGATGCGCTTGAAAATTTCGGGGCCGCTTTTCGGATCGACTTTGGGGTCTAGATTGGCCTGGATGACGAGGGACGGAATTTTAATGTCAGGGAGCGCTCGGCCGACTTTTTTCATGAGCTTTTTGACCTGAACAAAAGCGCTGACCGGGCATTGCAGATAGTTGATGTGGGGATTGTCCGCGTCGTTTTCCATAAACTCTTTTGTTATTTTACGTACACCCGCAAATTTGCAGAGTTGATTGAATCCATTCAGAAGTTCGGCAAACCTTGATGAAAAACGTTTGAACTTCAGCGGTGCACTGATGCTGATTACCGCCTCAAAATCGTGCGGTTTCATGATGGCCGATTGAAGAGCGAGGCCCGCTCCGGTGGAGAAACCGGCCACAATAATTTTTCTGCAGCAGGTTTTCAGAATGGCATGACCGCGGTCAACCGAGTCAAGCCAGTCTTGATAATGGCGGGTAGCAAGATCTTTGGATGATGTCCCGTGGCCTGAAAGCCTTGGTGCGTAAATGGTAAAACCTTTTGTATGCAGAAATTCCGCCCATTCCCTGACCTCCTCCGGTGCAGCCATCAGGCCGTGGATGAGAAGCACACCATGGTCTGAGTGATTTGAAGGCAGGAAGAAAGGCTTCCCGATTGCCGAAGGTTTTGTTTCGCCCGCGACAAAATATTTTTTATATTCTCTGAAAAACAATTCCGTCTCGGCATCTTGAAGCTTCACTGGTTCAATTCCACTGCCTTTAGGGAAGAAAGAGCGGTTCATCAATCAGGCGCCAACACTGGAAAAGACCCCATAGATCATTGCATAGTGCAGGCTTCCGCCGATCAGAACCAGGATATGAAAGAGCTCATGAAAACTGAAAACACCCGGAAACATCCTTGGTTTTTTTATGGCGTAAACAATGGCCCCCAGGGTAAAGGCGATTCCTCCCGATACCAGAAGAACGGCCTGGGATGAAGTCATGTTGGCAAGTAGTTGCCTTACGGTAAAAAGGGCTGACCAGCCCATGGATAAATAGATAATCGCGTAAAGCTTTCTCGGCGCCCTCGGGAAAAATATCTGTGAAATGACGCCGGCACCCACAAGGCTCCACTGGAAAATGATCATATACCATCGGTATGGGTCTTCCATGCAGAAATAGCATACCGGAGTAAAGGTTCCGGCGATCATGAAAAAAATAGCCATCCGATCCATTTTCCTCCAGAAGGAAAGCTCGTTCTCTTCTTTTTTGAACGCGTGATACAGCGTGCTTGCTGAAAAAAGAAAAACAACGGAAATGCCGTAAATAAGCGAAGTGACGAGACCGGATGTCGAATCACTGGCCTCCATTGCCAGATAAACTGTGCCGACGATCGCGGCGATCACACCCGCGAGGTGTGAATAAACATTAAATAACTCCTGCGTTTTGACTTTCATGACATTTTCCCCTTGCAGAGCTTAAGCATCTCAATTTTAGATGCTTTGTCACAAATTTATTTTAAAAGCGAGAATTTATTACAGGATTTTTGCA
>CAYMYR010000114.1:0-4677 GCA_964394715.1 uncultured Smithella sp. | reverse complement strand
TTTGTCAGTTTGGTGGGCTTGGCCAGTATTTCCGAGGGAATCGCCAGTTTCCCGATGTCATGGATCGAACCTGCCATTCGGATTCCTTCTATTTTATCCTTGTTTAATCCCATTTCCGTGGCGATAGACCGGGCAAGATCCGCGACTCTCCTCTGATGACCGGCTGTATAGGGATCCCTGACCTCAATCGCCGATACCATCACCTGGATGGTCACACCCATAGACTTTCTGAGGATGCTGAGGGTTTGTTGAAGTTTCTCTTCCGACTGTTTACGCTCAGTAATATCCCGCCCGATCCCACGAAATCCCGTGGGTTTGCCCTGCTTGTCCCTGATCAGGGAGGCAACGAGTTCAAAAAATCCCTCCGCCCCGTTCTTTTTCTTCAGATGCCAGATAAACGGCTTGCCTGTTTTGCCAGTCTTAAAAATCTCTCCAAAATATTGCCTGATCCTTTCAATGCCATCGGGTACACTGATTTGTGTAAAAGGCATCCCGAGCAGTTCCTCTTTTGCGTATCCGCTCTTTTTACAGGATGAAGTATTAACGAACGCGATATTTCCCCTGATGTCAACTTCAAAGTAAACATCTGCCATATCTTCAAGAATGGTCCTGTATTTCTCCTCGCTTTCCAGCAATTTCTCTTCTGTTACATTGTGATCGGTGACGTCGTGGGTATTGGCGATGATGAGCTGCCTGCCATCGACCTCGATCAACCGGGAAGAGAAAAGCATTTGCCTGAGCTCGCCACTTTTTGTCCTGAATGATAGTTCTACCTTGTCAACATTTTTCCCGGATTTCAGCAGACCGACTATCCGCACCCTGTCTTCGATATTGCCCCATATATTCAATTCTTTTGTTGACGAACCGATGACCTCTTCTCTTGTATATCCTGTTAATTGCAGGAATGAGTCATTTACATCCAGCAGCGAACCGCTGGACGCATCGGTAACCGTAATAACGTCCGGACTACATTGGAATATGGCATCAAATTTCTTATCCGTCTGCTGTCGTGTCTTCCCGAACTCTGCTGCTGATTTTTCCAGTTTCTGGATCTTCTGCTTTAATAAAGCATTCTCTTCGATTAGTTTTTGATTTTTTCCGGATGGATCATTCATCTCATGTTACCTGTTTTAATTTACAATGTTGATAACTTTCATCGACAATTCATTTGCATTTGAGGATAAATGAATTAAGTCTGTCACAATGTTTATAACACCTGTTCCGTCCGCGTTTCGTCTTTTTTCGATTTTGATCTTGGGAACTGAAAGGAGAGATGAAATTACTTAGATTCTTCAGAGCAATTATCCTGCCTGGCAGTTCAGCCACCGTATCCCCTTTAAACGAGATTTAGGTCGTTAACTTTGCGCCCCGCTTTTTCAAGCAGTTTGCCTTTTTCAAGTATTTATTTTGTAAACCAAATTAACTATTAAGTCAAGAGGATCTTGTATCAAAAAGAGAAAACTCTGTGCCTCCATCACGATCATGATTACTTTGCAACGGGTGATTGTTCCAATCAGATGGCCACATCAATCACAACCTGGAATGCTTGTTCAAGATCAAACGTAGCATAGTCCAGGGTGCGCAGGACAGGTTTAAGTTCGGTATCAAGCTGTCGCCTGATGGCAGACAGGCGTTCTTTGGAAACATCCACTGGATTATTTCCTGGAACGGCAAGCTTCTTTTTTATAAGATCAATAAAGCTTGCATCCCTGACGTTTGTGTTCTGATGAGAAATAGCATAATGGATATCATAAAAATCCCTGATCGCTGGTTCAAGGCGTGACAAGGCTGCTCTGAACTTTTCAGCCATGCCCTCATTATAAGATATGCATGTCATTGGAAATGTCGGAATCATTGGTTTACCGGTTATTGGGTTCAAAAGGATTGTGGCAACGGTACCATGAGAAGACGACATCAACAACGGCTCGCGCAAGCCTATTTCTATTTTAATGGTTTCCTCCGTGTTACCAAGTAAAGAAGAATAACCAACAGCGGCAATATATTGCGTTGAATTGTTAGCACCGGTAAGGGGCTGAAGCAACCGAAAAGCACCAAGCTTTTCGGAAATGCGTGATATGGCTTTTTTTGCCACAGCCATTTTTCTGCTGCGCACGGATCGTGAAGAGTCACCAGACACTGATATGACAAAGTCCAGATCTTCACTGAGTCGATAGAACCCGGCATGTACTTTGGCAAGACAGGTCCCTCCCTTAAACACCAGTGTTTCATCTGTTGATGACAAATAATGAAGCAGTAGAGTGCAGAAATAGTCTTTTTCCAATAAACGAGGGATGAATAATGTTTCAGCAGATGAATAATTCAAGGCTGACCGAAAGAGATCAGGATCTTCATGAAGTAAAGTAAGTGGTTTATATTCAGGCTGTTTCATTGATGATGACCCCCCAACGCCGGTTGACCTTTCCCCGTTTTGGTTTTGTTGGAATCCAGGGAATCAGGCTTGTCGATGGTCTAAGCAGCTTTTCTAACCGTTTGAGCAATTTATTCTCAACACCTTCCTTCTCCAGAAGGGCACCAATACGTCGCACGGTACCCATGTCGCCAAAACGTTCAGTTGCCATCACCAATGCGGTTGCGTCGATGCGATCAGCGCGAAGTTCATCCGTAATCCATGTGAATGCCCTGGGCAGACTATTGAACCTCGACCAGTCATAGACCGCATCCACAAGAGTACGCGTTCTTGACGAGTAAATTGCATTGAGCCCCTCTGTCGTTTGAAATTCCTCAGTATCACCCAAACGATTTTTATCAACCTTGATCAGCGAAAGCGCCACAGCCCCAACATTCTTTTCAACGGAAATAACATTGTTGTATGCATAGAGCCTGACCGGCACCTGATCATCGAATCCATAGCGATTAAAGGCGTTGGGACCGCATATCTGATAACTTCCCTTACGATCCTGTATTACGGTATCAAGAACGGTGAAGGGATCGGGACTCCAATTGCCTCCCAGGGGTAATCGTTCAGGTACAAGATATAGACCTCTCCGCACTCTTGCAATCATCCCTGACAGAGCAAGGCGACTCAGAAGTTTTCGTTCCTGATCTTCAGTCAGCGCAAGCGACGACGCGATTTCACCCGTGCTAACCGATTTAATCTTCCGCATCTGCGTATACGCAAAAAACTGTGCCTCGAGTTTTCCCAACCTTTGTTTCATGTGTGTATTATATTTATGTGTTAATACCTTGTCAAGGTATTTATTAAAAATAGCATACAACAACGAATTGTTGGCACCGGTAAGGGGCGTGATCTGGGCATTCTGTTAAGATTGACTTGACATGAAGCGAATAAGGAATATAATCGCTTCATAATAAGAAGCAATTATAGGAGGCAAATGACTCAGTATTTATGGGAGCGTCCGGATTGGACAAACTTTAGATGGAAGAATGAAAATATTCTTCTTGCGCTGGGTGAGTGCCGGATGTTGCAAGGAAAACTTTTGAGTAGAGTGGCCGATCTTGGCTTTACCCTTGAAAACCAGGCTCAGATTGAAATATTAACGGAGGAGACTTTAAAGACTGCTTTAATCGAAGGAGAAAATCTCAATGCTCAGGTTGTTAGGTCATCGGTCGCAAGAAAGCTTGGGCTCCCCTCGGCAGGATTAAGAGTGGATCATTATATAGATGGACTCGTATCTATTCTCCTTGACGCTACAAAAAATCATGAGGAACCGCTTACGCAGAAACGTCTCTTTGGCTGGCACGCTTCACTTTTCCCAACCGGCTATTCAGGTATGCACAAAATTAGAGTGGGCAAATGGCGGGGTGATATGCCCATGCATGTTGTATCCGGTCCCATCGGCCGTGAAAATATTCACTTCGAAGCTCCTCCCTCTGATCGCATCTCATCTGAAATAAGCAGGTTCTTTGAGTGGTGGAAAATGAGCAGAGGCAATGTGGAGGGATTGCTCCGGGCAGCAATTGTTCAATTCTGGTTTGTGACAATCCATCCATTCGAGGATGGTAACGGTCGGATTGCCCGATCATTGACTGATATGGCGCTGTCTCAAGATGACAGACAATCAATACGTTATTATAGTCTTTCTTCTCAGATTATGGCCGAGCGGGATGCATACTACAATGTACTAGAACGCTGCCAGAAGGGTAATGGCGATATCACTGACTGGTTAAGCTGGTTTCTTGGTTGCTTTTCGAGAGCCATCAAAAGCTCGGAAGTGATGTTGGCGACAGTCCTTAATAAGGCCTCATTCTGGAAATCACATTCGGATGCTTCACTGACGGAACGGCAGCGGAAGGTCATTAATCGGTTGCTGGATGCAGGAAAGGGCGGTTTTACAGGTGGGCTCACAACCAGAAAATACGTTTCTCTTGCCAAAGTCAGTAGGGCAACAGCATTCAGGGAGATTGACCACCTTATAAAACTCGGGATCATTAGACAGAATCCTGGTAAAGGGCGAAGTGCGAGCTATGAGTTGAACTGGAAAGACCTATGAATAGAGTGAGTGAGCAGGCGCACACATATTCAAATGTGGAAATATTCGCATAACAACAAGTACCATCTGATACACTTACAAAACCGGTTAACACATTATTATTGCTGGTTTTATTTATCACGATGGTTGATGCATGAAATTCAGCCAAAAAAATAAATGGCCGATTCCATTGAAGAAATCGACCATTATTGTTCTGGCTCCCCAG
>CAYMYR010000113.1:0-4814 GCA_964394715.1 uncultured Smithella sp. | reverse complement strand
AATAAACAGATAGAATTGTAAAAACAACATTTCAGGAAGCACATCGTACGGATAGCAGGGAAGTTGTCGTGACCCGTGAACGTCTTTAAATCTTGTGTCAGGACAACTCCGTCCAACGACAGATTATTGCTAAATTACCGCGCTGGTCCATGACCAGCTGATGAGCGAACGCATTCCTTCTCGATCCATCCCCCTGATAACCAGATCACCGCTTACACGGTCGTTTGTGATCAGGTATAAAACACCGTTACGTGCCGCAAAATTTATCGAGGGATATCCTGACACGCCTTCCGCCAATACCTGTATGATAAAAAACCTGTCGTATGCGTTGAGGAGCAAAAAGAGCTCCTCTCCTTTAGGCTCAAGCACGATAAGAGGATCTTCTTTCCCAATCAGCCTCACAAAACCATGCATAGAAAGTTCCCCGACAATTGCCGCAAGGTTTTCCCTGCTATCCAGAAAAGATTCCAGATGAGACATTGTAATAAACGCAGCTGCCTGGTCTATGGTGGACAGTTCACGGCAAAGAACATTCACGCCGGCCAGTACCCTCATGTATTCCTTCCTGATACTTATCCCGGACGTGTTTTCGTGCAGCATATATTGTTCAAGCCGAGTCGTAATCCTTGCGATGAAAACCCTGGGGCTTACTTCCTTTGAAATGCTTACCCCGGGATCATCTTCTTCCCATCGAAAATACGAGGAATCTCTGACCAGCAAGACGTCCTGCTGAAATGAATTTGCGGTGAGTTCCATTAGATAAAAAGCCCGCGACGGATTTAGAACCGCATTGAGCAGCGTTGTTTCCAGGGCAATCTGCTTTTTTTCAACAAACCCCTGATAATAAACAGCCAGTGGTGACAGCGCCGTGTACTCATGGCTGCCGGCTATTGCGGCAAGCTCCTCTTGCTTCAAGAGGATGTGACCATTGCCTTGTGTTTTCTTCATATCTCTGCCGCAGGCAGGACAGAAACGGCCTCCCTGCGGCGTTGTATTACCGCAATCCGGACACCGGACTCCCGCACCTTCGAGAAGAAATCCACAGGACATGCAAAACTTGTCCGAGTTTTCGCACACCGCCTTACATTGGGGACATTGCATTTTCTATGTTTTCCTCAGTTTTGTGATAAGATTCGCTATATCCTGCTGATCGCTTTCCGACAAACCCGGGCTTCCCATTCGCTTTTCGAGGGCGTTGATCTGCGATTCTCTTATAGCATCCTTGACTTCATTGCTGTTGAAATCAAGCTTTTCCACAGCCTTGTGGTCAAGTTCGCCCGTTAATGAATCAAAGGCCTTGTCTGTAAGTATTCTCAATCCCTTCCCGGCGGTCAACTCCTTTCCTTCAGGAGATACATACTTGAGCACCGTGTTAACCGTCTTCATCACCGGGTTCTTGTCCAGAATCGTATTCAGACCAGTATCAACTAAATACTGAGTCGTCGCCTTGGTCACTGCAAGGGTGCGGCTGTTGCCTGCCGCCATATAACCCTTGGCATCATCCGATATGGTCTTTGCTGCGTCGTATACCTCCTTGATCTTGTTCGCCCCGTCTATGGCTTTGCTGCCGGGGCTTTTACCGTCTTTTTCCCATCCTTCCATCTTTTCTTTATGTTGTTCTTCCAGATGCTCTTCAGGGGCCCCACCGGTAACCGTATTAACCGTATCCTTGAAATCATCATGAATTTCCTTGTAGCCTTCAATGGTTTCAACGAGTCCATCTTCTCCCTTTGCGTTTTCCATGATTTCTTCACGGAGAGCATAATTTTCGAAATAGGTGTAGCGGGGCTGATTGGTTCGCTGCAGCTCATTGCCGAGACTTTTCAGGATCGACTCTTTGTCTCCAATGACTGTTCCATCGTCCGACTTGACAGTCATCTTGTCTACAAGGTTTTTCATGTCGTTGTAGGACTGCTCCGTAGGCGCGTTGTCTATCATCCAGAGTTCCATGCGGATGCGATCGGTATCCGAGATCGTTCCTACGGCTTCAGTGGCAAGTTCAGCTTTCACTTCTTCTCCGATGTCCTTTCTGGTGTAATCAAAGGAGCGTTTTTCCATTTCGGTGTGCTCCAGGGGCTTCAGGCCAAGGTCGGCAAGGTTTTTGTCATAGTTGTCAATCTGGTTTTTGAGTCTCCTGACCGAGGCTTCGGCATCGCGGACAACATCTTCGGCGCCCTGTTCTTTTGCAGCTTGAAGCCGTTGTTTTTGATAATCCAGTTCTGTCATATCCTGGTCGCGGTATGATTGGATGATACCCGTCTGGTAGTCAAAATCAGAGGGTGTTTGAATATTGTCTGGCGCCGACTTGCTCTCGCCCTGAACAAGTTCCATCAGGTCACTGATTGCTTCTTTTGGCCTTACCCCCTGGGCCATCCCTGTGAGAACTGTTCCAACAGCGGCAATTGCCGCAGCTGCACCGGCCGCCACGGGAAGGGCGCCATCGGGGATTGTCCCGGAGCTGTTTTGAGTTGCCGCTTCTCCCACGGGAACCTCTTGAGAAGGATCCGTCGAAAGTTTTTTTCGCATATCGATCCGCCTGTCACCTATTTTCAAGGGAAGACCGATACCAACCCGCTGGGTTCGCACGCCACCGGGCGGATCAAAGGCGCTGCCGTAGGGATCTATTGAGACAGACCTATCGCCGGTGTTTTCCAGTTCTATCGTGAAGCGGGAATAACCGCCACGACTTTTCGAATCAACAATGCGCACCAGTCCGTCGTCTACCGCATCATTCAGAGAGATGGTTGTTCCATTATCCGCGTAACAGAGAATAGACGTGAAGACTAAGCAGACCATGGCTAACAGGCCAAGCAAGAATCCCGATGCTTCTGCAGCTAAAATCTCTGATTTTGATTTCTTAAGGTTGCTTAGACTCATAAACTGCCTGCCTCCGGTTCAGATTGGACCAGTTTCTGCTTTGCAATCCTAGCCGCCGTTGTACCGAGAATAGCGCCACACAGAATCCCTGTGACGGCAATAAAAAGATAAAGAAGAGCAGACTGCCCCTGCACTCCTGAAACAAGAAGGGCCTCGCTGATGACAAGAATGAGCCACCACAAACCTGCAAGAACAGCCAGCGCGCGGTCTGAAAGACGATCAAGGCGTATCAGGTCTATTCGAAGTACCGGTATAACGATGCCAACGATAAAAGAGCAGATCAGCGTGGTTTTCCGCCACTGGGCCATTCCGTAAAAAGTCGGCGAGTTCAGGTAGGAAGACGACACCAGAATAATCACCAGCATTGCAAAGAGCCTTCTGAACACCGCAGGACCCCGGTTCGATGACAGGGAGGAAAAAAGCCAGTAGGAGGCAGGAATAATCACAAACAGAGACACCAGAATGGCAATCCCCAGAAAGACAATACCAAAATAGGAGAGAATGTGGCCATAGGTTGCTAAAAAGCCCATTAATGCCTCCAGGAAAAAATACGATAGACAAGCCGGGTAAAAAGAACATCTATATGAGAACGAAGGCTTTGCAGCTTAGGGTTGAGAGCAAAATCATCCATCATCTGGCCGGGTCGTCCCCTGGTAATCTTTTGGGCAAGACGGGAGCTCACCATCCACGAAATCCCTTTCTCCAAATAGACGGAAGGGGAAGGCAGGGCAATCATCATCAGAACCAGAACGAGAAACGCAAGTAAAAGATTTGTTTTAACAACCGTGCCGAAAATGGAAGCCATCCTACTTAGCAGGATCACGGGATGACCGGAAATCGGATCCTCCTTGCCCGTGGCGGTCATGATGAAATCCCGTTGTTCAGGCTGAAGATCCTGCCACTTTTTATTCCCTTGTGTGTACCAGACCGCCTGTTGAACATCGCCCTGCTTCCACCTCGATGGATGAGACAGGTACTCATCAAATATATCCCTCAGGTATGGCCTGAGCTTAATGGCAGGCGTGTTCATAAGAGAATAATCGTCACCACGTCGAGGGCTGCCCAGCCCACTGTCAAGACAAAATGATTCGAACTCCAGTACTTTTCTCTCTCCCGGACTCAACGTAATGGCCGGAATAACATTTCTGTATTGCATGGGTTTTTCGAACGCACCCGCTGAAAGAACCAGAGAAATGACCGCAATGATGCCGAAGAAAGCCGCCAACGACACGCCCGCCCACAGGGCTGCTTTCCTGATTTTGCTTAGAAGGGCAATATCCATCATCATCTTTAAACCTTTGCGATGTTACAGTTTTTCTCCGCATTTGCCGCAAAACCTGTTTTCTCTTGCGATCAAGGCCCCGCATCTGGGGCACAGGCCCGACGGTGCTTCCGGCACCGTGATACTTGATTTTGCTGCAAAATACTTGCCGATGATCCTTCCGTTCATCCCGATGACGGATGCCGTACTCATGACCAGAAGCGCCATAATTACCGACGGAAGCCTGTTGGTTGTGATGGCGATCATCTGGCTCAGCGCGAAAATGCCTCCCCAGACCACGAGATACCACACAGAATTGTGCGACATCACTTTACCATTTTCGATATAGATACGGGTTGCCTGGGACCAGACAACTCCGATCAAAAGACCCGCAACCGCCATTGCCGCTATGAGCAGCAGGGACGGGCGATAGTGGATAAGCAATGAAAAGATGGTCAGGGTGACCAGGCTGATGATCATGGCCAGCATCAGGGAAAAGACGGAAACCTTTCTCGGTTTGCGGAACGTAAGGACAAGAAGAGCGGTGGAAAGCACAAAGACAATCAGAAATATGACGCTTATAATTTTCATAATCATTGGCATCATAACCATCAACCTGCCTTTGTATTAAATTATAAAAAGAAGAACCTTTCATGTCAACAGCAAAACCAACACA
>CAYMYR010000112.1:0-4872 GCA_964394715.1 uncultured Smithella sp. | reverse complement strand
TCGGACTGAAAATCCGAGTGTCGGCAGTTCAATTCTGCCCTGACCCACCATGGATATTAAAGGGGTTAGCCAATTCATGGCTGGCCCCTTGTTTTTATTCGCGCAAAAATTATTGTCCGCGTTTTCCCGGTTTGTTCTTTGTCTTTTTCTTTATTCACAATAATTTCTTATCTTTCAAATACTGGAAAAGCGCGTCAGCTAAAACTTTGTTTCCCCTCGGAGAATGATGAATAAAATCGATATACATTTCATCGCGGTTCTGGCTGTCCATGAGACTGCGCGTATCAAAAAAGTAAACATTCTTAAATTCTTTGGCTGTCTCCTGAAGAAGATTGTTATACCGTTGAATGATTTCATCCCACAGCATAATATATGACTGATACTCGTTGTAGTTTTTCAGCATTCGATTCCTGTTTACATTGGAAGACTGGTAATAAAAAGGATTAACAGGCATCAGAACAATGTAAATATTTTTAGCATCATATAATGCCAGGTTTTCACGAAGGGTCTGCCTGGCATGCAAAAGCATGTATTCTGAAAAATATTTTTGATGAAATCTGTTTTGTGTCAGCTCGATTTGCAGATCGCGGTCCAGTACTTTTGATAAATAAAAGAAAATTGCTATTTTTTTATATTTAGATAAATTTAATTTATTGCCTTTAAATAGCGTGCTCGCCCATGTCACATCAGGTGTCCATTGATCTCTGTAATAGGTAAGAAGTGAAATGTCATTTGCCGCTTCAATTGTGATGAGATGTATCTGTGAAAGTGAAATAAGGGGAATAACGTCTATTTTAAGGCGGTCAAAAGATTGTCTCAAGTTGTACGAAGGCACCCCTGCGTTCATCGCTGTCAGATTTTTATTCGATGCTTCAAGCAGAACGGCAAGTTGGGCGGGATAGGTTTCGTTATTCTTAATTCCTGACCCGAATGGAATTGAATCTCCCAGGCAAACTATTAATTTTTTTCTTTTGAAATCATCGGGAAATGGTTCGCGAAATCCCATATCATTGATGTATATTGCTTTATGATGATCTTTGTGCCCCGGTTTCAGACTGTATTTACGTCTGTCAAAAACCTGCTCAGTATAGCCAACTCTGAAAGCGCTGTCCTCCCAAAGCCACTGATTATGCTGATAACGGTAATATATTTGTAAGAGGAATTCTCCAAGAATCACTGCAATAACTAATGAAATGAGTAATAATATGAAATTATTATAAAATTTCTGATTTTTCTCAGCAGTATCTCTGTATCTGTGCATTTTCATCCTGAAAGCGTATTTTTTGCTGTATTATGTAGACTGGAATATTTCTAAATATATCATTTATTGAAGAAACTGAAAGTAAAAAAAGTTACCGAAGATTTTCCGGGAATTGCATTTCCTTGTGCCTTGTGGTAGTCCGCTGTCCCGATAAAGGAAGCAATCATGTCAATACTAAACCGGTATCAGGTAACAGAATCCGATTTGAGCAATTTGAAACAGTGGTTCTACCGTTATGTCCAATCTTTCTATTCTCCTGATCCTGAAATCCAGCAGGCCATTGTGTTTAAGGAAAAACACTCTTTTATGGTCTGTGAGGAAATCAGGAATATCGGAAAACAGCTGAAACTGAGTCACAATAATCTGAGACTGGCAGAAGTTATGGCTCTGTTTCATGATATAGGCCGCTTTGAGCAATTCAACCGTTATCATACATTTTCTGACGGCAAATCAGAAGACCATGCCCGACTGGGTGTAAAGACACTTCAGCAAAAGCAAACACTGGCTGCTTTGGATCCGGAAACTCAGGAACTTATTCTAAAATCTATTTCCAATCATAACCGTCTGGAGGTCCCGGGAAATGAAAACCATATCTGCGTTTATTTCAGTAAACTGCTCAGAGACGCGGACAAACTGGATATTTTCAACCTGGTTTTAAGTTATTTTGATAAGCCCACGAAGGAAAGAAGCGCCGCTGTCGGGATTGATCTTCCGGACATCCCTGCAATTTCTGAAGGAATTATTAACAGCATTCGGGAAGGTAAAATGATCAGAAAACAGATGTTATGTTCACTCAATGACTTTAAGCTTTTTCAGATGGCCTGGATATACGACATTAATTTCCAGCCAACCTTTCAAATGATTGTGGGCCGGGATTGCCTTAAAAGAATCAAGAACACGTTGCCGGTATCCGATGAAATTGATCAGATTTATTGTCTTCTTTTAAATCATCTCAAAAAATGTGCTGAAGCCGGAAACAGCAGACAGTATCCACAAACCTGATAAATCCATTATCCGCTATCCGGTTTTCGAAAACGGTCGGGAAAGATTTTTTATTGACAAAAATAGTAACAACGTTTAGAAACACCCCGTCTTCAAATTTTTAATAAAAATAAATTAACTATTGGTTTTGGGAACGCTGCCGGTCGTGCTGCGCTTTTTTGCGTGCGGCGGAGCTTGTTTATTGAAAGATATTTCGAGTTAAGATGGGAAGCGCGAATAAAACAACCGTCGTGAGACAGTAACCGTCAGGCAATCAGGCAGGTAAAATAACTGTTATTTCATGAGGGGGAAGAATGAACATTTTTGACATGGGATCGAAAGCAAGTTTCCTGTTTGAAGTTCAGGGAACAACCTTAACTACGTCTGTCATCAGTTTTGCATCGAAGGAACGAATATCATCACCATATTTAGCAGAGGTATCGTTAGCCAGTTCTTCCGAAATCAAATTTAAAAACATCGTACAGAAAGAAGCCCTGTTAACCTTGATTGGACTGGAATCCAACCGTTACATTCATGGGATCGTCAGAAAATTTGAACACACTGGAAAAAGCGGCACGAATACAAATAAAGAAAAATATCTCTACCGGGCCGAGATCGTTCCCTTTACACAACTTCTTTCTCTGGAACAGGACTGCCGCATTTTTCAGAACAAAAATGTCCAGGACATTGTGACGGACATTTTCAAAGACAGCGGTGTGCCATCCAACCGCTATGAGTTCCGTTTGAAGAACAAAGAACATAAACGAAGATTCTGCGTTCAGTACAGGGAAACCGATCTGGATTTTATCAATCGCATCCTTCAGGAAGAAGGCATTTATTATTTCTATGAGCACAGTAAAGACAACCACTTTATGGTTTTTGCCGATGATCCGGTCTATTACAAACCCATTGCCGGGAATGCAACCGTCGTCTTCAAGCCTCCAAGTGGTCGTGTTGCCGAAACAGAAGTGATTAACGCTATTGAATTTTCTCAAAGATTGTGCCCTGGAACCTATTCACAAACCAATTACAATTTTAAACATGTCTCCACTCCTTTGGAGACGAAGGATAAAAGCAAGGATGAGAACGTTCAGAAATATGAAATATACGATTATCCCGGTCAATACGGGGATCAGGATAAAGGGAAGAAACTTTCCAGGATCAACAAAGAAGAATACAATGCCTTGCAGGAACAGGCGATCGGAAAAAGCAACTGTCCAAGACTGCTTCCCGGCCACACTTTTTCACTGGACGGTTATGATTTGAGCAGTTTCGATAAGGAGTATCTCCTGATCGAAGTCACCGCTGCCGGCGGACAAGCCCAGGCTTTGGAAGAAGTTTCCGGCAGTGGAGAAACGAGTTACGGGAATAACTTTGTCGCTATTCCTTCATCTGTAAGTTTTCGGCCTAAAAAAAGTATTGAGAAGCCCTATATCAGAGGCATCCAGACGGCTACAGTCGTTGGTCCGGAGAACGAAGAAATCTATGTCGACGAATACGGGCGGGTCAAGGTGCAGTTCCACTGGGACCGGAAGGGAAAGAAAAATGAACAGAGCTCCTGCTGGCTGAGATGCGCACAGGCATGGGGAGGCGCGGGCCGGGGTTCCATGTTTATTCCCCGAATCAGCGATGAAGTGATTGTGAGCTTTCTGGAAGGCGACCCGGACTGGCCTTTGATTACCGGCAGTGTTTACAATGGCGCCAATCTTCCCCTGTATGATTTGCCAGGCAACAAGACCAGGAGCACCATCAGGACAAAAAGTTATCCAAGATCCAATGGATATAACGAACTTCGGTTCGAAGACAAGGCCGGAAGCGAAGAAGTCTATCTTCAGGGAGAGAAGGACTGGAACATCCTCATCAAGAACGACAAGGGCCAGACCGTCGGAAATGATGAAACCCTGACGGTGGGCAATAACCGCGCAAAAATGGTTGGTTTCAATCAGACAGTAAGTATCGGCGCCAATCACACGGAAATGATCGGAGCCAATAAAACGGAAACCGTCGCCATCAATAAGGCGGAAACCATCGGTGTAGCCAAGGAACTGACGATCGGGGGGCTTTATCAGGTCTCGGTTGGGGCAGCAATGAATGAGACAGTTGTTGCCGCAAAAACCGAAGAGGTCGGCCTGACCAAGGCTGTGTACGTGGGCATGCATATGAATGAAAAAGTTCTGGGCAATCGGGTCATCGCTGTTGATAAAAACATGTCCACGACCGTCGAGCAAAACAGCACGCTGAAAGCAAAAACCATTACCCTTGAGGCAGCTGATGAAATTATCTTTAAGACCGGCGATTCAACCATCTCCATGAAATCAAGCGGCGAAATTGTAATCAAAGGTGCTTCATTAACCGAAAACGCATCCGGCGAAATCGTGATCAAAGGTGCCAGGACGGCGATAAACTGAAATGCAGACAACAGAAAAAAAGAAATCATCTGCAACAGAGCGTATTGTCATAACCGGAGTCGGCCTGCTGACCCCTGTCGGTGCTTCCTTCCGGGACACCGCTGCCGCTATTCTGGATGGACGTTCAGCCTATACGGTGCACGAAACTGTCCAGGTTTTAAACAGTCCGTCAGGTGACGTCCTGAGAGGAGCAACCATCAGCCGGGTTGCCGATGATCTGAT
>CAYMYR010000111.1:0-5196 GCA_964394715.1 uncultured Smithella sp. | reverse complement strand
TCATTGTCAGCGGTGTGCGCACCGCGGTCGGAGCCTTCGGCGGCTCTTTGAAAGATGTTCCCGCGAAGGATCTGGGCGCTCTGGTCATTCGCGAAACTTTGGTCAAGGCGGGACTCAAACCGGCTCTGCCGGCCCATGCCAAAGATGACGCGCCGGATACGGCAAAGAATGAAGGACTCTCCCCGATTGAACAGCAGTATTCCAAGTGGGATGGCAGCCTCAGGGACATTGCCGTGGATGAAGTCATCATCGGCAACGTCATCGGGGCGGGACAGGGTCAGAATGTCGGGCGTCAGGCCATGATTCGCGCCGGCCTGCCCAAGGAAACCACCGCGATCACCGTGAACAAAGTCTGCGCCTCCGGCATGAAAGCCATCGCGCTTGCCGCAGCCTCCATCAAGGCGGGGGACAATGAGGTTGTCATCGCCGGCGGCATGGAAAACATGAGCGATGTTCCGATCGGTCTGCCCAAAGCCCGCTGGGGTCACCGCATGGATATGCCCTTCGGTAAAACCGTTGACCTGATGGTTTTTGACGCGCTGTATGAAATCTTCTATGGTTACCACATGGGAATTACCGCCGAAAACATCGCCGCCCGCTACAGCATTTCCCGCGAGGAGCAGGACAAGCTGAGCGTCGAAAGCCACGCACGCGCCCGCAACGCTATTAAAAACGGCCTTTTGAAAGATGAAATCGTCGGGGTCTCCATTCCGCAGAAAAAAGGCAATCCCATTGTTTTTGATACGGACGAGCGACCAATGGAAACCAGCATGGAAAAGCTGGCCAAGCTCAATACGGCCTTTAAGAAGGACGGCACGGTAACGGCAGGCAACGCCTCCGGCATCAACGACGCGGCGGCGGCCATGCTGATCATGAGCGAAGAAAAAGCCAAGCAGATGGGTTTAAAGCCTCTGGCGCGGATCAAGGGTTATGCGTCAGGCGGAGTTGATCCCGCGTACATGGGACTGGGACCCGTTCCCGCCGTGCGCAAACTCCTTCGGATTACCGGCACATCCATCAAGGATTACGGTCTTTTTGAACTCAACGAGGCGTTTGCCGCACAGGCCATTTCCTGCCTGCGCGAATTGAACATTCCCTGGGACATCACCAACGTCAACGGATCAGCCATTTCCATCGGCCATCCGGTCGGCTGTTCCGGCGCGCGTATCGTGCTTGCGCTCGCCAATGAAATGAAACGCCGGAAGGTCAGCCTGGGGTTGGCGTCCCTCTGCATCGGCGGCGGTCAGGGCATGGCCATCGCTATCGAAGCTGTGTAAATTCTTTTCCCCATTATCCTCCCGCAGTTCCCTGCGGGAGGATTTTCCCCCACATCATACAGCATGAAAGAGAGATCTTTTTATGCCGCATCATACTGTCAACGGAATCAAAATTTATTATGAAGAAAAGGGCGAGGGTGAACCGCTGATTCTCATCAACGGATTGGCATTCCCGATGGATTTGTGGTTCGCGCAGATGGATGAACTCTCAAAAGACTTTCGGGTCATCGCGCTGGACAACCGGGGCATCGGCCGAAGCGACAAGCCGGATGAAGAATACAGTATTGCCATGATGGCCTCGGATGCCGTTGGTTTGCTCAAGACGCTGGGCATTGAAAAAACCCATGTTGCCGGTTTGTCGATGGGCGGTTTTATCGCCCAGGAAATGGCCCTGTCCTATCCGGATGTGGTCGATCGCCTGATTCTGGTTGGCACCGGAATGGGGGGGAGCCGGTCTGCAAAATTGAGCAAGCCGTTCTGGGAAAAAGTTGCTGCGGAAATCGCCGGCAAGACACCCGAGCAGGTATACCGTATCGATATGACGCTGATGACAGCGCCGGGATTTGTACAACATCATCCGGATATTCTGGATAAGTCCGTAAGCCTCAGGATGAAGAATCCTCAGCCTTTGTATGCTTTTCTGCGACAGTTCGCTGCCGCAAGCGTTTTTGATATTAATCATCTTGCCCAAAACATTTCCCGGCCGGTTCTGATTATTCTGGCCGATCAGGACCCGATCTTCCCGATTCCTCTGGCGGAGGATTACAAAAAAGCACTCCCGCGGGCAAAAATGATTATTTACGAAAACTGCGGTCACGCGATTCCTCTGGAAAAACCTGAGCAGCTGTCGCGCAACATCAGGGAGTTTCTGGTAGGTTTATAGGCTGTAGGCTTTTAGGCTGTTAGGTTTTTTTGAGGACCTGCGGTTTTGGTTTTAATAGGCCATCAGGCTGCAAATAGGGATGCTTGATAATGCGCCCGATATTTGCCATAGTAAACAAAAACGGTGCCAGCACATGAGCAGAATGAAAACAGTTACCCCGGACGAAGCCGTCCGGGTGATCAAAACCGGCGATCATATTCATCTGAGTTCCGTTGCCAGCTCGCCCCAGTGCCTGGTTGCCGCCATGTGCCGCAGGGGCCGGGCGGGAGAACTGGAGAATGTCCACATTCATCACCTGCACACGGAAGGTCCGGCTCCCTACGCCGATCCGGAATTTGAGGGCATTTTTCAGCTGGATTCCTTTTTTGTCGGCCCGAATGTCCGCAGGCAGAGCCAGAATGGTTTTGCAGATTACATTCCGGTATTCCTAAGCGAAACCCAGCGCCTGTACCGTGAAGGTTATCTTCCGTGCAACGTGGCCATGGTGCAGGTTTGCCCGCCGGATGCAAATGGCCGGGTATCCCTGGGAACGTCTGTTGATGCGTCTGTTGCTGCCATCGAGGTTGCCGATACGGTAATCGCGGTCATTAATCCTCATGTCCCGCGCACGTTTGGCGATGCCGTCATTTCAGCCGATCAAATCGATTTTTTTGTCGAAGATGATACGCCGCTGGAAACCCTGAATTTCGAAAAGCCCGATCCAATAGAAACCGCCATCGGCAAAAATTGCGCGGCGCTCATTGAAGACGGAGCCACACTGCAGATGGGCATCGGCGCGATTCCCAATGCCGTGCTCAGTGAACTCGGCGGGCACAAAAATCTGGGCATCCACACGGAGATGTTTGCCGACGGTGTGATCCCGCTGGTTGAAAAAGGCGTGATCAACGGTGCAAATAAAACGATTGATATCGGGAAAATGGTGGCGACGTTTCTTCTGGGATCCAAACAGTTGTATGATTATACGCATCAGAATGATCGCGTGCTGATGATGGATGTCGGTTACACCAATGACCCGTTTGTGATCTCCAGAAACCCCAAAGTTACCGCAATCAATTCAGCGCTTCAGGTTGACCTGACCGGCCAGATCTGTGCTGATTCTCTGGGGACGAAATGCTACTCGGGTGTGGGCGGGCAGGTTGACTTTTGTTATGGCGCTTCGCGTTCCCTGGGAGGCAAGGCCATCATCGCTATGCCGTCGACCACAGAAAAGGGAATCAGTAAAATCGCTCCTGTTCTGCTGCCCGGCGCGGGAGTGGTGACCACACGCGCTCACGCGCACTGGCTGGTGACAGAATACGGAGCAGTCAATCTTTACGGCCGGTCTCTGCAGGAAAGGGCCCGGCTGATCATCAGCATCGCGCATCCGTCACACCGGGAGGCGCTGGACCGCGTGGCTTTTGAACGTTTCGGTTCTCATTTTCATTTTGTAAAAAAGTGACGGGTTTTTTCGTGTTTTTTTTCATGCGGTGATGCTGACTGTGCGTGCTTAAAAACATTACGGCTCAATGGTCAACTTGAAATCGTCCCTTTCTTTTTTCAACTCTTTGAGCAGTTTGATCACCCGCTGAAAATCTTTGCCCATCGATTTTTTGGAATCATCGCTGTGCGTCCAGACGATTTCAAACGGACCTTCCACGTCTGTGGACAAAGCATCCCAGAGCGCGTCCAGATTGCGGCCGAAGTGCGGGGGGAGGGAAAGTCTGTTTTCGAGGCGATCATAGAGATTATCCAGAGACCGGATCTTAAGACCGTTCAGCGTGCATCGTTTTATTCGCATGGCGGCACCTCCAGAAAAGTTTGATAGTGATCCACGGTAACAAACCGGTTCCCGCTGCGGGAATAAACAAGACGCTTGCCGCCGCGTCGTCCCCCCCGGTAGTCCAGGTCCGCCTCACGCCATTGATCATGAGGCAACTGCCCTTCCCGGTTATGGAACCGGTCACCGCCGATGCTGGATCCCCGCAGGCCCTTTACAGACCACAAATCTTTTCCGGGTCTCCATCCCCAAGACCGGGCTTCCCGTTTATTCAGGAAATGCGGTGGGAGTTTTTTATGGTCCGTGGCATTCAGGTGGCGCAGAACCTCGACCAGTTCTTTCTCGTTGATTCGGGGCGAAAGACGCTCGTTAACAGACCGGATGATTTTTTCACAGGATTGGGCCTGGGCCTGGGCCTGCGTCAAAACGAATGGGCAAAGCATCAGAAGGACAATGATAGATTGTATCAGAGTCCTCTGTATCATGGAGCATTATCCTCAATAATACTTTCAACCCCCCTCCAGTAGATTCGGGTGGCGTCTTTGATAAACCGGATGATGGATTCTTCTGAATTCAATTCCGGGATGGTTTTAACGATCGGGCTATTGACAAGAAGGGCAATTCCGTTGGCAAAAATCCATCCCTGAATGAGGACATCGGTCACCCGTTCAGAGGTAAATTTTTTCATAATGTCATGATGCTCGAGAATTTTCATGTTTTTCAGAAAGGCTTCTTCCGCATTCACAATATTGATGGCGTTCAGCTTTTCGCTGCGGAAACATCTGAAAAGGTTTTTTTCTTCTCTGGCAAACATGACAAAACCGATAATCATGTCCAACACCGGGTCTCCTGTTCGAACCTTTGACTGATACTCCTCAAGAATGGTCCATGCTCTTTTCGCAATCTCTTTTTCGATGTCGGGCATGGTAATTCCGCTGTAATAGATGGGCATGGTGGAAGAATGTAGCTTTTCCGCGATCGTCCTTGTCGAAAGCCTGTTAAAGCCTTTTTCGCGAACGACCTCAAGGGCGGCATCAATTACATCCTCAGCTTTGTACTCTCTCTTGGGCGGCATAGGGTAACCTCATCTTCTGTGTGATTACATCACCAGTTACTTGGCATTTACGAAAATTAAGATCCGGTTCATTGAAATTACAATGATGTAACATTAACCCAGATTACGCAATAGACAAAAATGAAACTCTTCTTGTCATTTCGAGGAGCAAGGCGACGAGAAATCTTGACCCTTTTTTAAGATTCCTCGCATGCGCCCGGAATGA
>CAYMYR010000110.1:0-5351 GCA_964394715.1 uncultured Smithella sp. | reverse complement strand
CTGGAGCCGATGACCAGAATCGAACTGGTGACCTACTGATTACGAATCAGTTGCTCTACCGGCTGAGCTACATCGGCGTCCATCAGGAGTTTTGGTACTTATATGATGGAATGTAAGTTGTCAATATCAATCTATTGTGGCCTTAATGATTGACTTCTCCCTCATTTTCCTTTAGCTTCCGCCGATACAGCAGGTGAATATGGGAACCAAGATGATTCTTTTTCTTTTAACCTTTTTATTTCTCTACGGCGGGATTAATTTTTATTTCTTTTTCCGGGCCAGAAGCGTTCTGCACTATACTGGTTTGCTGCAGGGATTGATCCTGATTCTCATTCTCCTGCTGATTATTGCACCGGTTCTTGTGAGGGTTGCCGAATCCTTTCATCTCGAACCGCTGGCACGAACCATCGCCTGCATCGGCTATATCTGGATGGCTTTTGTCTTTTTTTTCTTCTTTCTCAGTGTATCGCTGGAACTCATCCGGGCTCTTCACAAGCTGATTGATCCTTCGGCAAGTGTAGTTATGCTCAAAACGGCCTCGTTCTGGCTGTCAGTAATTTTATCATTTGTTCTGGTTGTCTACGGCTATATCGATGCCGGAAGAATCCGTGTCAAGCATCTGGAAATCAAAACGCAGCAAGTGCTGCCTGAAAACGGCAAACTGCGTATTGTTCAGATATCCGATGTCCACGTGGGCATTATCATCCGGGGAGACAGCCTTACACCGATTCTGGAAACCGTGAAACATGCCAATCCCGACATCCTGGTCTCAACGGGCGATCTGCTTGACGGTGAACTTGACAACATTATGCAGGATGCCGCCCAATTTGCCGCAATCCAAGCCAGGTACGGCAAATTCGCGGTGCTTGGCAACCATGAATACTATGCGGGTCTCGATCGTTCCCTGGCGTTTACCAAAGCGGCCGGATTCGATCTGCTGAGGGACGACGTCCGGCACGCGGCCAGTATAACCATCTTTGGCGAAGATGACATCACCGGCCGCCGGTCAGGCAATGCCCCGGAAAAGGAATCCTTTAAAAAGGCCCTTTCTGAAAAGCACAATGGTTTTGTCCTGCTGCTAAAGCATCAACCTCATATTCAACGGGGAGCCAATTTCAATTTACAGCTTTCCGGCCACACACACGGAGGCCAGCTTTTTCCCTTCGGACTGCTGGTGAAAATCTATTTCCCGAAGATATACGGTCTGCACTCACTTGGTGAAAATAAACTGCTGTATATCAGCCGCGGCACCGGTACCTGGGGCCCGCCGGTTCGTGTTTTCGCCCCGCCGGAAATCACCGTGATTGATTTGATCGGTAAAAAATAATATTAGTGCTTGTCTGGAACAGAATTCGGATGAAGCTGCCTGATCGTCTTTTCATCGGTTCTGACCGGATATTTGCGTGACCATCATTATAAAATTGAACCGGGGAAATCAACCATGAAACGCCCTTATGTGCACGGTTATCATCCGAGAGAAAATGTTCGCCTACAGGATCAGGCATCCACTCTGGTTCAACTGCTGCATCACGACACCGTGTATCCGGCGGGAAGCCGTGTTCTCGAAGCGGGCTGCGGTGTGGCCGCGCAAACGGTTACTCTTGCCACAAACAGCCCGGATGCCCTGATCACCTCCGTGGACATCTCGGAAGTCTCCATAGTCGAGGCAAGAAAAAGAGCCGCTGATGCAGGTCTGGCAAACGTCCAGTTCCAGCAGGCGGATATCTTTGACCTGCCTTTCGCTTCGGAGTTTTTCGATCATGTCTTTATCTGTTTTGTACTGGAACACCTTTCACAACCTGAAGAGTCACTCATTGCCCTCAAACGTGTGCTCAAAAAAAACGGAACGATCACGGTCATTGAGGGAGATCATGGATCCGCCTATTTCTATCCGGAGAGTGATGCTGCACAAAGAGCGATTCAGTGTCAGATTGAATTGCAAAAACGGGCTGGCGGCAATGCCATGATCGGGCGATCACTATCCCCCCTGCTGCGCAGGGCAGGTTTCGACGCGGTTCACGTCTCGCCACGGATGGTTTATGTTGATTCGGGAAAGCCTGAACTTGTGGACGGTTTCACGAAAAAAACGTTCACCGCCATGATTGAGGGCGTGCGCGATTCAGCCCTCGGGGCCGGTCTCATGGAGCGGGACATGTTCGATCAGGGGATCAGGGACCTGTATAGAACCGCCGAAGATGACGGCGTTTTTTGTTATACCTTTTTCAAGGCTGTCGGCAAAAAGGCGCAGATATAAAAACTATCAGAAACAGGAACAATTTCAGTATATCTTGAGAAGAAACCGTAAATATTTAGTTAAAATTAATATTATCCTGTCCCGAATCCCGCCCTTTCTCCACAATATTGTTAATACAGCTTTTCTTACCGTTCGTGTTTGACATTCAGCAGGACATTGTTTAAAATTATCATAAAATTTACATCCGTGTTCCAATGATTTTTTATCAAACAATCCATTAAAGGAGGTGCAATGGGCATGAATGTCTTTCGTGAAAAAAAGTGGTCCCCTTATGCCGCGGGTGCGCTGGCGGGGCTACTGCTGGTCCTGTCCGTTTTCGTCACCGGAAAATATTTCGGCGCTTCAACAACTTTTGTACGCGCCGCCGGTTTTGTCGAACAGACCATATTGCCGGAAAAAGTGGCCGTCATGGAATACTTCATCAAGGAAAAAGTCAAAATCGACTGGCAGTTCATGTTTGTCCTCGGTGTTCTTTTCGGATCGCTGGCCGCCGCCTGGATTTCAAAAGAAAAGAAGGCTGTCGCCGTCCCTCCCATGTGGGAGGCCCGTTTCGGACCCTCCCGCACAAGACGCTGGATTGCCGCTTTTCTGGGAGGCGTTGTCCTGATGTTCGGAGCACGTCTTGCCGATGGGTGACCGAGCGGACACGGTCTGAGCGGTCTGGCTCAGCTGGCAGTCAGTGGCTATGTTTCTTTAATATGCTTCTTCCTGGCCGGTGTCGTGGTTGCACGAATTCTGTATAAAGGAGGTAACCGTCATGAATGAACTCCTTATCGGCGCCATTACCGGCATCCTATTCGGATTTATTATGCAGAAGGCCCAGGTGATAAGATATGATCGGCAACTGGGTGCTCTTCGCCTGCAGGACATGACGATCGTCAAATTCATGCTGTCGGTCATCATCGTTTCCATGGTGGGCATTTACCTTCTGCACGATCTTGGCTTGATCAAACTTTCCATAAAATCTTTTGTCGTGGGCGGCAACGTTCTGGGCGGTCTGATTTTTGGCATTGGATGGGCCATCGTCGGATACTGCCCGGCAACCGCTATGGCGGCACTGGGCGAGGGGCGCTTTGACAGCGTCTTCGGTCTGCTGGGGATGATTCTGGGAGCAGGACTTTACGCCGAATTCTATCCACAGATTAAGGCAAACATTCTGACTTGCGGCAATTTCGGGAAAATGACCCTGCCGACCGTTCTGGGAATCAATCACTGGATTGTGATTATCGTTCTGATCGCCCTGTTTATAGGCCTTTTCGCCTGGTTTGAAAAAAAGAAACTATAGCTCCGCGTTGAGAGGAGAATGAACCCCTTGAAGCCTGCTGCATCTTCCGGATATGGCCGTCTTCAAGGGGTTACTCTAACCGGAGAGACGGCATCAATTAAAAGCTGTTTCAAGCGATATAATACATCTGCGGAACATTCATACTTTACCGCTACAGTATGTCCTTGACTAAAATCTGGAAATTCAAATGATGCGGAGATGAAAAAACGCGGCCCGGCTTTTGAACCAGGCCGCGTCCGGATGAATTATCCCTGAAGGGTGTTAACCTTTCTGGTTAAGCGCGAAATTTTACGGGAGGCGTTTTTTTTGTGGATCAGGCCTTTTGCCGCTGCCTTGGACAAAGACGGAACGGTTGCTTTGAGAGCATTGACCGCATTATCTTTATTCTTGCTTTCAACGGCTTCCAAAACTGACTTCACTTTGGTTTTGATCGCGGATTTGGCGGCCACATTGCGTTCCCTGCGGACCTTGCTTTGACGATCGCGTTTTTCTGCTGATTTGTGTGTTGCCAAAAGTATTTCCTCCTGAACATCATTTTTTATTAAGGTTTGCGTGTTTAACGCAATTATTTCACGCTGTCAAGCGTAATTTGCCGCACAAATCGGCGGCTTGCCCGTAACATGTCTCCGCTAATGATTATCTTGACAAAATCATGAGTTAGGTCTATTAACGACCCGTACTCAAAACATCTCTAATTTTTTTTAAACGACATTGCAAATAAGAAAACTTATCGGAAACTTCATCAAAATCCAAGGAGGAAGCTATGAGTGAAACGATGAGCAGGCCGGGTATGGGGTGGCTGCCGGATTATCCCGATTTCCGCGACCACACGGTAAACCATGATCAAATATCGGACAAACTCAGAAGGTTCGGTCAGAAAGATTCCATCAAAGACATGCTGAAAAAAACAGCAGTCGCCAGAACAGCCGGGACCGCAAAAATCCGCGTCGATTTACGGGAATGGTTCTCCCCGGTAGAAGACCAGGGATCGCTGGGTTCATGCACCGCCAATGCCGGCGTGGGCCTGGTGGAATACTTCGAAAAAAGAGCCGGGGGAAAACATATCGATGCTTCGCGTCTTTTTCTCTACAAGACATCCCGTAACATGGAACATTTCAAAGGGGACACCGGATCTTTTCTGCGTACGACGATGAGTGCGATGGTTCTTTTCGGCGTACCGCCGGAAGAATACTGGCCGTACAACATTGAAGATTACGACAGGGAACCGACAGCCTTCTGCTATGCGTTCGCCCAGAATTATCAGGCCATTAATTATTACCGGCTCGATCCGCCGGAAACCCGGAAAGATACGCTGTTGAAAAGAATCAAAACCAACCTGGCCGCTGGGCTGCCGTCCATGTTCGGCTTCACCGTTTTCAGTTCATACATTCAGGCAAATACGTCCGGGCAGATCCCCTACCCGACCAATGGAGAAAAGAGCGTCGGGGGACATGCCGTTATCACGGCAGGGTATGACGATAAAATAAAAATAAAGAACACCGGCACCGGAGCTAAAGAAACTACGGGAGCACTGCTGGTTCGCAATTCCTGGGGGAAAACATGGGGAGAGGAAGGCTACGGCTGGCTTCCCTATGAGTACGTATTGAAAGGACTTGCTGTCGACTGGTGGTCGCTTCTGAAAAACGAATGGGTGGACACGGGAAATTTCAAATAGAGGGTTTTAGACTGTGGGCTTTTAGGTCTTTATTGAAAAGACAGGCGACAGGTCTTAAGGCCTGTCTCCTGTCTTTTTGATTTAGTTAATCTTCAAAATACTCATTCTTCATCGTAACGGTCAGGCCGTCGCCGGAG
>CAYMYR010000109.1:0-5672 GCA_964394715.1 uncultured Smithella sp. | reverse complement strand
ATTGTGATTTTATAAAGGGCCCGGGGGCATGAAACACTCCGGGCCCTTTCTTGTTCTTTTTTATACCAAGTCGCATGTAGTTGCCAATTTCAGATTGGCAACTACCGGTAGGGAATGAATAGTTTCTTTTTGCGCTTCCTTGAAGAATGCGCATCCGGTCTTCGGCTAACTTTGTTGGCATCGGTCGCGCGCCCCCAGACATGGGGGTAGGCTTCCTCAACGTATAACCTAAAGGTCACGCGTCAATAATACGCCTGCGGAGCCTCCTCCTTGCCGCCGCGTTATCCTTTGAATGCAACTTGGTATTAATATCCCTGATTAAAAAACTTGGATCATGAAAATTATTGACAAATCCGACGCTTGATAATAGCATTTGACCGATTTTTTAGTCAATTTTCGCGCGTAAAGCGCTTTTTTATTACATTGTGATCCATTTTCAGAGGTTTTATATCAGTGAGAAAAGATATTTCAAAGAGAAAAGCACTCGGAATTGTTGATAATTTTTCGAGATCCGCTGTGCTCGTCATTGGAGATGTCATGGTGGATCATTTCATCTGGGGTAAAGTTTCGCGCATTTCACCCGAAGCTCCTGTGCCGGTGGTAGACGTTCAAAAAGACTCCGTGATGCTGGGCGGAAGTGCGAACGTTTTAAATACGATCTATGCCATGGGTGGAGGAGTATATATGGCCGGTGTGATCGGTGATGACGATATCGGCAAGGGCCTGCTCAGACAGCTTAAAGAACGGGAAATCGATACGGCGGGTATTGTGATTGAGAAGGGCCGGCCGACTACACTCAAGACAAGGATCGTTGCTCACGGGCAACAGGTGGTCCGGTTTGACCAGGAAAGCAAAAAGCCCATTCCGAGAAAAAGTTGTGACAAGATTCTTGCCTACGTGAAATCGTTGCGTGATAAAATCGGCGCTATTGTTATTTCCGATTACAGCAAGGGGGTTGTTTCCAGGGAACTGATAGAAGGTATCAGAAACATTGCCAGGGGATCAAAAATCTTTCTGTGTGTTGACCCGAAACAGAGTGATTTTTCCATATACGAAGGGATCCACGTGATTACTCCCAATCATCATGAAGCAGGACGGGCCGCAGGTTTTGAGTTCGTCAACGGGGATGATCTCATGAAACTGGGCGAAACATTGCTTGCTAAGTATGATTTTCAGGCCTTGCTGGTGACAAGGGGGGAAGAAGGCATGAGCCTTTTTGAAAGAGGACCCAGGATAGTCCACACACATTTTCCCGCTCAGGCCAAGGAAGTTTATGACGTTACAGGGGCTGGCGATACTGTCATTGGCGTGTTGGCTCTTTCTTTGGCAGCCAAAGCAAATCTGAAAGAAGCAACGTCCCTGGCAAATCATGCGGCAGGCATCGTTGTGGGCAAGGTGGGGACATCAACCGTTTCCAGGGAAGAACTGATCAGCGTATTATGAGTGAACCGACACAGGCCCTGCCTGTCAAACTGGTCTTCAGCGTTTTTGGACAGGCCGCCCGCATGCTAAATGATACCATCAGCAAGCTGTCTGTGCTTTATGGTCAGCCTGATTTTGTAAGCGGGCAGGTCCCCTTTGATTATACGGATTATTACCATCCGGAAATGGGCGGGACGCTAGTACGGCGTTTTTTATCCATGGAAGAATTAATCCGGCCGGAAAGTTTACCGGACATTAAGCTTGCGACAAATGAGATTGAAAAAGAAACAGCCGTTGACCATCACAGGACGGTGAATATTGATCCTGGATATCTGTCACAGGCGCACCTGATTCTGGCTACCGGCAAGGGCTATACGCACAGACCCAGTCTACGTAACGGTATCTACGCGGATTTGACGCTGATCTACCAGGGGAAGAAGTTTTGTTCCATGCCGTGGACCTATCCGGATTACGCAGACGAGAAACAGTTGGCAATGCTGGAAGTGATCCGTGCGCGGTATCTTCTGCAGTTAAAAATGACTTGAGCCGATGTAAACAGCAAAATTTTGCAAGAAGGTTTGATATGATTAAAAGTATGACAGGATATGGACGGGTGGAAGGTCTCTGTGATGGACGGAATGTTATCGTAGAAGCGAAATCAGTCAATCATCGATTTCTGGAAATTGCTCTCAGGACACCCGCTTCGCTATACCCGCTCGAGATGGAGTATAAAAAGAAAATAGCGGAAAGATTCAAGCGTGGCCGTATTGATGTTTCAATCCGGCTCGAGGGTGAAGGCAGCGATACGTCAAAAGTGAATTTGAATATGGACATTGCCCGGGGATACTTTGATGTTTTGAACCGGCTGAAAACGGAATTCAATATTCAGGAACCCATAAGCCTCAAGAACCTTATCAACTTTCGTGATATTTTCACCCCGCCTGTGGAAACGCAGCTGGATGCTGATTTGTTAAATTCGGTGGAAAAAATGTTGCACGAAGCGTTGACGATCCTCGTCAATATGCGGCAGGATGAGGGAATCGTCCTGTTCTCGGACATGCAGATGAGGCTTCAGGCCATTGGCGAAATCATGGGAAAAATTCAATTGCGTGCGCCGCAGGTTGTGCTGGAGTATCAAAAACGTTTATCAGAAAGAATTAAGGATCTGACGGCGGGATTAGAACTTGACGCTGTTCGTCTGGCTCAGGAAGTGGCTATCATGGCAGATCGATGTGATATTACCGAAGAGATTGTCCGTATGCAAAGCCATATCGGTCAGTTCGAAGCCCTGTTGCAGAGTGATGAGGCGGAAGGGAGGAAAATAGACTTCCTTCTGCAGGAAATGAACCGAGAAATTAATACGATTGGTTCCAAAGGAAATGATCTGGAAATTGCCCGTCAGGTCATAGAAGTGAAAAGTGAACTGGGTAAATTGCGTGAGCAGGCGCAGAATATTGAGTAAGAAATTGACTGATAAAGGTTTAATCATTGTGGTTTCAGCGCCTTCTGGCGCCGGGAAGAGCACTATCTGTAGAAGGTTGCTTGCTGCGTGTCCCGAGCTTGAATTTTCTGTTTCCTATACCTCACGAACACCCAGACCCAATGAGATTGGTGGAAAAGATTATCATTTTATTTCCCGTGAAGTTTTTCAGAGGCGAATTGATGAAGGTGAGTTTGTTGAATGGGTGGAGAATTACGGACAGTTTTATGGAACATCTGTCAAAGCGATCAATGATGTCCTGAATCGTGGAAAAGACCTTCTGCTGGATATTGAACCGCGTGGCGCGAAAGCCATTAAAACACAGTTTCCGGACGCTGTTTTTGTATTTGTGCTGCCACCCAGTCCGGATGAGCTCCTGAAACGCCTGAAAAAACGGGGACACGAAAGTCAGGAGGCCATAAAAATTAGGTTTGCTCAGGCCAATAGTGAATTGAAGGAAGTTTTGTGGTATGATTATACGATATTTAATGAAGATCTGGAGACAGCCGTCTTGCAGATGATTTCTGTTTACCGTGCGGAGAAATGCAAAACAAGCCGTCTACGCCGTAAAATTGATCGTGTTTTTAAAATAGAGTAATATATTTATCATGGAATATTGAGGAGGTATCAGATTCATGGCAAGAGTTACAATAGAAGATTCATTAAGGGTGGCCCAGACAAGATTTGGCCTGGTCTCACTGGCGTCCCAGCGGGCACGCCAGCTGCTCAAAGGCTCCAGGCCGCTCATGGAAAGCAAAAACCGGGAAATCGTTCTGGCGCTGAGAGAAATTGCCTCGGGGAGGGTCACTTATGCCCATCCCGAGTTTTTAAAGGGATCTCAAGAGGATTTTAAACCAATTCCGGATAACACAGAGTTCATCGGCGATGAAGAGTATCTTGAGTAGTAACCCCAAAGATAAACTGATCTTTGCCCTGGACGCAGCAGGCTATGAGGAAGCATTATCCTGGATAGACCTTCTTTCCGGCCATGTCGGAATGTTTAAAGTAGGCAAAGAATTGTTTACTTCGGTTGGACCGAAGATTGTGGAGATCATCAAGAAAAGAGAAAGCAAAGTTTTTCTTGACTTGAAATTTCATGATATCCCCAACACAGTGGCACGCGCGGCTGAAGCCGCAGTAGCATTGAATGTGGATATGTTCAATGTTCATGCAGCAGGCGGGAGCAGGATGATGCGGGAAACGGTCGATGCCGTGGCTGCGTGTGCCGGCAAGCGCGGGATCAAAATACCTGTTGTCCTGGCAGTGACAGTGTTGACCAGCCTGAACAACAGCGATCTTCAGGAAATCGGATTTGAGAAAACCACGGATGAGCTGGTAACGCACCTGGCGAAAATGGCTCATCTTGCTGGAACGACGGGCGTCGTGGCTTCGCCCCGGGACATTGCTGCCGTCAGGAGCGCCTGCGGTAAAGATTTTGTCATCGTGACACCCGGTATTCGAAGTGCTGATGAACCCGTGAAAGATGATCAAAAAAGGACACTCAGTGCCTTTGAGGCGATCCAATCAGGAGCCGACTACATCGTTGTCGGCAGGCCTATCCGTAACGCCCCAGACCCTCTCATTGCATGCAGTCGGATCGTTGACGAAATAGCAGGTGGTCTGGCTTCGCGGGAAGGCACATAATCATTTTCATCTTCTGATAAAAGGTAAAGTATGGAAGCAGTTTACGGAATCAATCCCATTAAAGTGCTTCTTGCCAGTCAGGACACACCCCTGAAAAGGATTATTATTGCCGAGGGACGCAGTGGTTCATCTGTGAAGGAAATTATTGAGGTTGCGCGACAGAAAAAGGTACCGGTAGAATGGAGACACCGTCAATCCCTTGATGAATTAACGGGACGAACAGACCATCAGGGAATTGTGGGTTTTCGTGATTCCTTTGTATACGCAGATCTGAATGTATTACTGGAAAACCGCAACCCCTGCATGTCGCACGATCTCATATTAATGCTGGACGGCATCCTCGATCCGCAGAACCTTGGATCGATTATCCGAAGCGCTCATTGTCTGGGTGCCAATGGTGTGGTCATCCCGTCAGATCGTGCGGCTTCTGTGACGGCGGCGGTCATGAAAGCGTCTGCCGGAAGTGCCGAACGACTTCCTATTGCCCGTGTGACGAATCTGTCCCGAACGATTGATGATCTGAAAGACAAAGGGTTCTGGGTTTTTGGTGCGGAGGCCCACGACGGGAAAGATATCAGGGAACATAATTTTAACGTGCCTGCGGTTTTGGTTCTGGGAAGTGAAGAGCGGGGAATCAGGACGCTGGTGAAGAAAAAATGTGATTTTCTCGTAACCATTCCCATGGCGGCGAAATTTGACTCTTTCAACGTCGCTGTTGCCGCGGGCATTATTCAATATGCGATTCTTCTCCATCGAATGAAAAAAACATCGGGTGCTGAGGGGTAAGATCGGAGAGGTATGTTTCTGCAGATGCTTTTATGGTTGATCTGTGTCAGGTTGCAGGTTCAGGGGATTTTATTTTGGAACAGGAGTTGAAAAAAAATGTTTTTTGAATTTAACTTGTTGAAACTACATGGAAGATAGTTTATGATACAAGGTAAACAAGCAATCCCTTAAAGAAAGGACTTTCAACTATGCCGGTTTTCCTTTGGGAAGGAACAACGAGAAAGGACGAGGTAAAAAAAGGCGAAATGGAAGCGGCTGATGAAGCGGCCCTCCGCGCTCTTTTGAGAAAACAGGGATTTAAGTCCATCGAAGTCAAGGCCAAACCGAAAGACCTGATGGA
>CAYMYR010000108.1:0-5842 GCA_964394715.1 uncultured Smithella sp. | reverse complement strand
GTTGTCGTTTCCGATATTGACAGTTCAAATCAAAGTGAATATATTACCGTCGCAAAGATATGGAATTATGGTGTTATTATGCTTCGTTGTTTTGATAAAGCGCAGATGCCGGTTGCATCCATGGCATTTAACGATGCGGAAAAATTGGTATCTCACCATTTTCGCATGAGTGGTGATGAATTCCGCAAAAACAGGTATGATGTAAAAACACTTGCGTTTTTAGAGCAGCATGAAGTAAAAGACGGTGCGTTTGCGCATCTTTGCAAATATTCTTATGATGCGCCTTCCGATTTGAAGCCGGAAGGCCGGGAAGGTTTTGATTTTTACAGAATATGTCTGCAGGACAACAGCATCCTGGATGCGGTGGACAGGGCTAATTCATTTGTAAAATTAAAGCCTTTGATGCTTTATATTGCGGTTCATGAGTTGATCCACGTGATCCGTTTTAGCACCGGTGCTATCGATTTTAACGCACCGCAGGAAGAAAAAGAGCAGGAAGAAAAAATCGTCCATCGTATGACCAGAAGCGCTCTGCAGCCGGTAAAACAAAATGATCTCGAAATTATTCTGGACTGTTTTGATGATGCATTTACGATTAATGATTTATATAATTAATTTCAGGAGGTTTTACTATGCCTATCTATGAATATCGTTGTAAAAAGTGTGGAAAACAATTCGAGGCGTTCCAGGGGATTACCGAACCCGATCTGAAAACCTGCAAGTTCTGCAAGGGGAAAGTTCAGAAAATGATGTCGCTTTCATCCTTCAGTCTGAAGGGAACCGGCTGGTATGCAACCGATTATGCAGGGAAAAAGCCCGGTGCGGCTAAAACCGTAAAGAAGGAAGAAACCTCAGGCGATGCAGCTTCAACTGCAAATGATACAACATCGGTCACAGGCAGCAAGGAAGAATAGAAAAGGCAAGGGCTTCTGTTATCAAGTGACAGAAAATCGCCAATTGAATGATCACAAACAGAGCGGGGTGAGAAAAGCCCTGTAATAAAAAAGCGGCATGAACATGCCGCTTTTTTATTGGGGGATGCCTCACTTTTATTACTGCTCTTTCCTCTTCTTTAGCGCCAAAGCCGCTTTTAGGCCTTTTTCCCGGATGACCTTGATCTTGAGGCCGGTTTCCGTCAGTTTGAAGAATCGCTTTCCGTATTTTCTCAGCAATCTTTCGTTGATGGTGAACCCCAAACCCGGCGTGGTGAAAGGCTGGAGCATCGCGTTTTTGTCCGGCAGGATCGGATCGATGATGCCTTCACGGTACCGCGGGATCCAGGACGGCGGCTCGTAGGGATACTCCAGCGGCAGGGCATTTTCCCGGTCGGCCAGCACCATGTTCCAGTTGACGTAAAATCCTATCCCGTTGGTCCAGGTGTGCGGCGTGTAGAGCCGTTTTTTCTCATGACACATATCGATAACCTTCTTCACCTGGGCGATGCCGCCGGCGAAGGTGGCGTCGGGCTGATAGATATGGAAGCAGTCTTTTTCGAACATGATCTTGATCTCATCCCATCCGTAGTTCAGCTCTGCACCCGATATCTTGACTTTTGAATATTTTTTCAGCTCGGCGTTGCCGTCATAGTCCCGCGAATCCAGAGGCTCTTCCAGCCATTCGATGCCGTTCTGATAGCAGGCGTCCGCAAACGCTTTGGCGCGCGCGAGATCCCAGGCCGGGATCTTGTCCACGATCGTGACAAGCCATCCCTGATTTGCGTCCACACCCAGCATGAAATCGTCACCCATCTTTTTCCGGACGACCTCGATCTGTCGGATATCATCTTTCAGCCCGATGCTTTTGACCCGAAGTTTTGCGCATCGGTATCCCATCTCCCGGATTGCCTGAAGTTCTTCCGCCCTTTTGTCCGGGTCGTGCATCTCGCCGGTGGAACAGTACACCTCGATCGGCCGGGCATTTCCGCCCAAAAGCTCGTAAACAGGCTTGCCGGCTTTTTTGCCGATGATGTCCCAGCAGGCGGGTTCGATCCAGAAGTTGCGCCATCCCAGGATGCCTGCCTGCTTCAGCAGGTCCTGTACACGACCGATTTCCGCCGGATCGGCGCCCATCAGATATCCGCCCAGAAGGTCTCCCAGGCCTTCCCGTTCCATTCCCATGGCGGAGCCGGCGCTGTATCCTTCTATTCCTTCGTCGGTGGTCAGTTTGATCAGCGTGAAACGATTGTGCGTCTGCGGGTAACCGGGAATCCACGTTGGCCAGAACGTTTCTTCAAGAGGGACCGAGACGTGGTAAAGCTCAATGGATGAAATTTTCATTGCAATTCCTCCCTTCCGCGTATAATTGGTTATACCATTTTTATTATTGGTATAACCAATTGTCAAGTGTTTTTATTGTGATCCGGGACCGCATTTGTGCTGCAGAATATGCGGCGGAGCACATAAACACGCGGAAAAAAGGAGATGAAGGCGTCATGAAGAGTGGATTACCCGGCAGAATATTCAGCGACATGCGTAAGGATATCATTGCGGGAGTGTACCCGATCGGCAGCAGGCTGCCTCCCGAGAGGGACCTGGTCGGGAAATACAAGGCGAGCCGCTTTGCAATCCGGGAAGCCATTGCAATGCTCACCCAAAGCGGATTTGTGGTGACGCACCCGCAGAGCGGTACCTATGTGCGGGACTTTAACCGGGAAGGCTCCGTGGAGACCTTGGTGCAGGTGCTGCGTGCCCAAAAAACCATTGACCGGGAGACGCTTAAATCCCTGCTGAAGTTCAGGTTTGTGACGGAAACAGAGGCAGCCGGCGAGGCGGCGCTTCGAATCCGGGAAAGCGATATTGCGTTTTTGGAGGCGAATCTCGAAAAAAAGAAGCGACATCTGAAGGACGCTGCAGTGCTGGCTGCATGCGATTACGAATTTCACAGCTCCGTCATCACCCTGTCGGGGGACATTATCAGCAGACTGGTTTTTCAATCCTTCAAACCGGTGTACTTTTTCTTTTCCGAGTTTTTTTATTCCATCGATGGTGCTCCGGGAATGTCGCTGGATCTGAATCTGAAGCTTTTGAAAGCTTTGAAGCGGAGGGATGCTGCCGCCTCGCGCAGGGCGATGGGCAACGTTCTCAGGTTCGCGGAGAAAAAAGTATATGAAGCCATCAGGAGCGGAAATTCAACCGGAATTCGATTATCCTGATCCCTTCATTCTTCCAGCAGACGGCTGATCTCTCCGCGGCAAATGTTTTCGATGAGGGTAAAGGTGATGAATCGAGCGCCGGAGGTTCTTAAAACCGGCTCATGGCCGCGGTCGAAATCCCCATCTTTATTGTGGCAATGCACAATTCCTGTCTGTCTATCCAGCCGTCGGTTGGATTTCTGAGTGAAAAGTTCGAAGGATTGTCTGGCATGATCCAAAAAAGAATTCAGGCCACAGGTCTGTAACGAATGAGCCGGCAGACCGGTCATTGGGTCAAAACTATTTGTTAATAACTATACGAAATAAGATCGGAGCTCCTTGCAAAGCTGTTCCGGCGCAATCGGGCAGATGATTTCATCGTGCAGTTTTTCAAAATAATTGATATCGCTGGTGCCCAGAGGATTCAGTTCAAAGCGGGGCATGATTTTGCCCTGCACCCAAAAATTCTTGTCCGGTGTCATCGTTGCATAAAGCGACAGGTTGAAACTCATGTAATTATTGACGTACAGGTATAGGAAAACCCGGGACAGACCCAGCAGCATCTCGTCAAAATTGGCCTCGGTCAGGTCGAAAAAGGAAGTCTTATCCTTGAAATAAAAATCCACTTCCCCGGCCATGCCTTTGGGAGAAAATGCCGTGAGCCAGGAAATGGTACCGGTGGACACAATATAACGTTCATTTGCCTCCTCTTCCATGACCAGGATGTTCCTCCACAGATTGCCTCCATCTGACGCAACCATATAGTTTTGCGCGCTGGCTAACAGCCGTCGCATGAAATTGGTCGGCTTTTTGCCGACGATGGTCTGCAGGTGGGGATGAATCAGTCCGCCTCCGGCAGGCGGCATGTAATTCCAGTTAATCGAACAGTATTGATATCCTTTCTGCAGTTCCGCAATGCGAAAAAAATAATCGCGGCAGACGGCAAATCCGTCGCGCATCGTTTCAGCTGTCATCTGGTCGAGAGGGATGAAGTGGCGGGATGAAAGGATGGCCACAGCGTTGGCGGCATCGTAAGGGAAAGCGTTGGGAAACAAAAAAGCGCTTCCTTTTTTGAATTTTCCCCCTTTGACAATATCCGGTGTGAATTTTGGTGTCAGTTTTTCAAACAGTTCAGTGCAGAATGGACAGATCGATTCCGGTGATTTTTCCACATACGCATCGGTGTCCGGTTTTCGGGCGGGATGCACGCGGTAGGGCAGGATTCGGCTCGCGACGCCTGTGGTTTCATCATATCGCTCTTCAATAGGCATGTCTTTCGGCTCGAAACCGTCAAAGGGGTTGAGATAGCATCCGGTGGTAAGGTCTTTGTGAAAACCGATGTCTTTCATGTTGTTTCTTCCTCCGTTTCTACGGCAGATGAGTCCGGTTTGCTCATGCCGCCTTTTTTCAGGCATTGGTTCAGAAAATGATCCATTCTTTGCTGTGACAGGTCACCTTTCAATTCTGCCTTTAAAACATCTAGGGGGATTTCAATACGGGCGGCGCTTCGATGGCCGCCACCCTTTCCAATCAGATTGCATACACGTTTGGCAACCGCCCCGCAATCCTGACGGTAGCCGTCGCCCCGGAAAATGATAATCAGCTTGTCGTTGACGATGGCCGAAACAACAACAAAATATGTGCCGATTAAGTGAAGATAGAAATCCGCGACCTGCACGCAGATGTCCGGACTGTCCACGTGGCCCAGAAATCCCACCCGGCGGCCGCGATGATGTTTCATGACATGAAAGGCCTGATCGAAATATTTTAAATAGCTCATCGGTGTCTGATTAAGTTCAATACGCCGGATCAGCCGCATATTGGCATAACGGGTATGATAGGTGTAGGCACGAATGTCTTCGGCAGCGGTGTCGCGGTCGAAATTGTCGGTGTCCGTTTTGATGCCATATAGAAGCGCCGTATGCAGACTGCGCGGGATACGAATACCGGCGCAGCGTAAATATTCCGTCAAGACGGTGGACAGGGCGCCGTAGCGATGCCGGATGTCAACAAACTCGGCGGCCCAGTCTCCCTGTCGGGGGTGATGGTCAAAGACGATGTTTGGTTTGATCGTCATGAGCGTATCGCCGAAGAATGATGGCTGTGCGTCCAGAAGGGCAATCAGATTGAAGGCACCCGCATCCACCTGGTTCAATAATCTGATATTGAGTCGCATCGCCCGGGCCAGTTCCCTGTTCTGGTGGCGCCGGAACGGTTCCGTTGCAGCAAAAATACATTTTTCAAAACCTCTTTTTATCCGGATGATTTCACGAAGCGCCATGGCTGAAGCGATGGCGTCCGGGTCCGGACTGCCATACATTAAAAGCATCAGCGAGGCATTCGGCTGAGCCACGTCCAGAAGTTTTTTCAGGTTTTGTTGCGTTTCGCTTTTTACGGAAACAGATTCGAAATTCATTGCTCTTTTCCACCTGGTGAAATTCGGTTTCTTTCGTCTATGAATATCCTTCCGTCTCCGGACAGATCTTACACAGTCTGTTGCCCAAACGATATCCCTTTGAGCGGCCGTTGAAAGCGTTTTGTCTCATAATTGAAGGCCTGTGGCCTTCCCGGTAAGGAATATACTAATTATTGCGCTTCGCAAATGCTGCGCGCTTCCGGTCAAGGCGCAGCGAAAGATCAGTAATGACAACTGTTTAAGCCGCAGGCGAGTTTTGTCATTACCTTTGGCAAGCTTTAGATTTATTCAATATG
>CAYMYR010000107.1:4145-5974 GCA_964394715.1 uncultured Smithella sp. | reverse complement strand
TAGTTAATCTTCAAAATACTCATTCTTCATCGTAACGGTCAGGCCGTCGCCGGAGAGCAGGCGGATCGCCAGTCCTTCAATCTTCGGCAGTTCATAACCGTAGAAATAACGACAGGCAGCCATTTTCCCGTTGTAGAAATTCACATCGGATTCACCGGGATTTTTCTGCAGTGCTTTTCTGGCACAGACGGCCTGCCGGAGCCACTGCCAGGCAATCGCAATAATGCCAAAAAATTCCAGATACAATGTGGCATCCGCCAGAAACATTTCCGGCCCTTCCTTGGCGGCAACCCCAAACAGATGAGCGGTAACTTTTTCAAGCTGCGCGACAGCTGATTGAAGCTGGTCGGCAAAGGGCTTCAGTTCCATATCGTCTTGTGCTTCCCGGATGGCCTTGCGTACTTCCGCCAGATACAGCTGGGCGGCCTTGCCCTTCTTCATCATCATTTTCCGGCCCAGCAGGTCCATGCCCTGGATGCCGGTTGTGCCCTCGTGAATCGGGTGAATACGTACGTCTCGGTAGAGCTGTTCGAGCGGGAACTCCTCGCAGAATCCGTATCCGCCGAGAATCTGCAGGCCCTGCGAACAGGACAGGATGCCCATTTCCGCGGGATAGGATTTGGCCACCGGCGTCAGAAGCTCCAGAAGAAGGTTGTAATTTTCACGTTCCTCTCCTTCGGTAACATGCTCCAGGTCCTCATAAAGACCGCATTGAACCAGCAGGGCCAGTGATCCTTCCACGATCGATTTCTGAAAAAGCAGCATGCGCCGGACATCGGCATGCTCGATGATCGGGACCTGCGGAGACAATGGATCTTTGGAGGTCAGTTTTCGCCCCTGCGGCCTTTCCCTGGCATATTCCAGAGAAGCATAATAGGCCGCGGACGAGATGCAGGCGGCAGCCAGACCCACGTCGATCCTGGCGCCGTTCATCATTTGAAACATATAGGCCAGACCCTTGTTGGCCTCTCCGACCAGCCAGCCGCGGCAATCGTCGTTTTCACCAAAGGCCAACTGGGTGATGGGAGCGCCGCGATAGCCCAGTTTATGGTAGATTCCCGCACAGTTGACATCGTTGGACTCCAGCGACCCGTCTTCCTTGATGCGTTTTTTCGGAATGATAAAGAGCGAGATCCCTTTAATGCCCGGAGGAGCGTCCTTGATTCTGACCAACGCCAGATGAATGATATTGTCAGCCCCGTCATGATCGCCGGCGGAGATAAACAGTTTCTGCCCCCTGATCTTATAGTATCCCTCTTCTGTTGGCGTCGCCGTCGTGGTAAGATCGGTGAGCGAACTGCCCGCCTGCGGTTCGGTAAGCGCCATCGTCCCCTGCCACTCGCCTGCAATCATCTTGGGCAAATAGGTGTCTTTCATTTCCTGGGATCCGTACGATACGATCAAACCGGCCGCGCCGTGCGTGAGACCGTGATAAACGGCCGCGGAGTAATTTGCCGCACCAAAAATGGCCGTTGGCAGAAAAACCCCGATGGTAAAAGGCAGCTGCTGACCACCCAAATCATAGGGGAATGTCGATGCAATCCATCCACCCTCTCCCGCCTCCCGCATAATGTGGCGGACCCTGGGATGCACCTTGACCTCGCCTTTCACATATTCAGGCGCCTTGCGGTCCATTTCTTCAAACAGAGGTTTGAAAAGATCTTTGCCCATCCTCATTGCCGTATCCAGGATCATGTCGAAAACTTCCCGGCTGTGGTCGGCGTAGCGGGGATACCTGAGCAATGATTCGGTGTCGTTCAGTTCATACAATAAAAACTTCAAATTCCGTTCACTGATAAATTTTTCTGCCATATTTTTTCCCTCGATTC
>CAYMYR010000107.1:0-4045 GCA_964394715.1 uncultured Smithella sp. | reverse complement strand
GATTGCCGATAAATTCGGCAATCAAAGCGTTCACCCGATCCGCCTCTTCATGCTGGATCCAGTGTGAAGCGTCAGGAAAAGTAACAAGCCTGCCCTGCTTGCAGAAAGCCATACTCTCGTAGGCCATTTCGGAAAGCAGCGCGACGTCTTTCATGCCCCAGACCAGAATCATGGGCATGGTCACGTCAAAACTTTTCGGCGGCTCCTGTTGCGTTTGAATCATCGCACGATACCAGTTCACCATCGCCGAAAAAGCTCCCGGCTGCATGTAAGCTTTTCTGTATTCTTCAAGTTCTTCCGGTTGAAACGCCCCCGGCCGGCTTGTGGCAGCCAGAAGGTTTACCGGCCAGGCGTAACTATTGGCCGCAGCAAATTTTTCAACCGCCCCCGGCAATTGAAAATAAAAAATATACCAGCTTTTCTGCATCTGTCTGGGATTGGTAAACAGGGTTTTGGCCATTACTTTCGGGTGGGGTACGTTCATGATAACCAGCTTTGCTATCCGCTCAGGATATTTCAGCGCAACCCACCAGGACACGGATGCTCCCCAGTCATGTCCGACCAAAAAAATCCGTTCGCGCTGGTAAGCGTCGATGAGACCGACAATATCTTTGGCCAGTTCATCAATTTTATAGGCGGTAATCTCCTGTGGTTTGTCGCTCAGGTTATACCCCCGCTGATCGGGGGCAACGACCAGATAACCCTTCTTAGCGAAATACGAAAGCTGCTTTCGCCAGGCATACCAGAACTCGGGAAAACCATGAAGGAAAAGAAGCATCGGGCCATCGGCAGGCCCGGCTTCCATCACATGAAGTTTAATCCCGTTGGTCTCAACAAAGCGTTCGCGTAAATCCATAAAATTCACCTCACACTTTTAATATTTTCTTCTGCATTTAAGATGATACCAAGGCGGCAAGGCGAAGGCGACGCAGGCGTATATTATCATACGCCGAGGAGCCGACAACGCAGCCAACACAGGTAGCACTTAAATGCAGGAGAAAATTATATGTCCCAGGCTGCTTTGGCCCCCTCCGTCGTCGCCTCAATAATCCGACGCGGCGCGGCAGCATCACCGACAATGAAATGGCGGATGCCTTTTTTGACCAGCATGTCTTTCAGCGTATTGCGTGGCGTCACACCGACGGCAATGATAACCTGGTCTACAGGCTCCAGCTTGCGGTCTTCCCCTTTCCTGGTGACAATAACAGATCCTTCCTCAATCTTTTTAACAGTTGTTCCGAACATCAGCCTGACTCCTGCCAGCCGAAGACGCTTGTGCAGCATGTAACCGTGAGCGGCCAAAGGTAGAACGGGGGAAGAGGGCAGCATCTCAACCAGCGTAATATCCTTGATACCTTTTTCGCGCAGAAAGTCAGCCGTTTCCATTCCTACTAAGCCCCCGCCGATCACCACGACGTGATCAACCGGCCTTACCGTGCCATCCAGAATCTGCCAGGCATCGCAAACGGTGGACGAGTTGGTGCCTTCGGCCGGACAGGCGGATTTTCCGGCCCCAATGGCCAGAACAACGGCATCGGGTTTACCGTCTTCAATCATCGCCTCCGTGACTTCTGTGTTCGTTTTCACATTCACGCCTTTTTTTATGCATTTTGCTGTAAGGGTTTTAATGTACCTTTCGTATACTTCTTTGTGAGGAGCCTTTGCGGCGTAAAGGACATTTCCACCGGTTTCTTTTTCCTTCTCGAAAAGGACAACCTGGTGCCCCAGTCTAGCGGCCTCATAAGCGGCCGTGAGACCGCCCGGCCCGCCACCTACAACCCAGACCCTGCGGCTGACGGCAGCCGGACCTTCCGGGTAAAGGAGTTCCTGTCCGGTCTGAGGGTTGATTGCACAACGGATCGGAAGCTGCTCCAGCGACAGGCGTTCAATGCATCCCTGGTTGCAGGCAAGGCATTCGAGTGTGTCTTCGGGATGGCCTTCCCGGACATTTTTCAAAAAATCGGGGTCGGCAAGATGCTGACGCGCCACAGCGATCATATCCGCATCGCCACGTGCAATGACTTCATCCATTACATAAGGATCAACATACCGTCCGACGGAAATGACGGGAATATCCGTCACATCCTTGATTTTGCGGGCCAGATGCGCCTTGAAGCCCGGAGCGTATTCAACCGGCGCGCTGGGATTCGGAGTATCAATGTTCACTTCGGGACTGCCGTGCGTGCCGAAAGACACATTGATGATATCTGCGCCTGCTACAACCAAATCAGGAATGATGGTCTGGATGTCGGAAATCGTGTAACCGTTTTTGATGCACTCTTCTCCGGATATGCGGATGGATATGGGAAAATCATCACCAACCTGGCGGCGCGCCTCCCGAAGACATTCGACCATAAAACGGGCCCGCCCGCGGAAGTCGCCTCCATATTGATCCGTGCGCTGGTTACAGTTGGCAGAAAGAAACTGCATGAGCAGGTAACCATGCGCTCCGTGAAGCTCGATGGCGTCGAACCCTGCTTCCCTTGCCCGCCGTGCGCCTGAACCGAAAGCGGCAATGGTTTCCTGAATATCGTCCAGCGTCATTTCGCGCGGAGCGCCCAGAAAACCGAAAATGTAACTGGGGATGGCCGACGGCCCGACAGCTTTGTTCTTCTTTTGCAGCAGATAATTTTCCCGTCCGGTATGATGCAGCTGCAGAGCGATTTTACTTCCCTGAGCATGGACCACATCGGCAAGTTTACTTAATCCGGGAATAAACTTGTCATCCCAGACGGCAATGCATCGGGGTGCAGCTGAACCCAGGGGATGCACTTCCGTGATTTCCGTTATGATCAGACCTGCGCCGCTTTGTGCACGCCGCTTCATATAGGCCAGATTTGCATCGCTGACGGTGCTGTCTGTATTGCCCAGGGCCGTTCCCATGGCCGGCATGACCAGGCGGTTGGAAAGTTCAAGGGAACGGATTTTAATGGGTGATAATATGTGCTGAAGGGTTTTCATCGGCAATCTCCTTTAATAAAAGAGTTGGTTCGATTAAGGCATCAGGACTTTGCCGCCGTCCATTAACGGATGGCGGCAAAGAAAGAATTTGTAAAAAATGTAAAACAAACATATCCGCGGGATTAATGCAATCCCAGCAGAAACGCACCGTCAATGACAATTTCCGCGCCTGTCGTATAACTCGAGGCGTCGGACGCCAGGTAAATCGCCGCTCCGGAAATTTCATCCGGCTCTCCGATCCGGCAGGTCGGCAGATGCTGGCACATTTCTTCCTTTTGTTTTTTTGCTTCTTCCGGAGGCAAATGCGCCCAATGAGAATTCATCATTTTGGTGCTGATGGGTCCCGGACAAATTGTATTGACCTGGATGTTGTCCCGCGCCAGTTCCATGGCAAATGTGCGAGTAATATGACGAACGCCGGCTTTGGAGATGGAATAAACACTGACAAAGGGTTCCGGATTGAAGCCGTCGATGGACGCAACGTTAATGATTTTTCCGCCGCCCTGTTTTTTCATGACTTTCGCCACAGCCTGGCTCATGAAATAGACACCTTTCAGATTGAGATTCATAATAGTGTCCCAGAGACGTTCATCGGTATCGAGCACCGAAGCCATGGCTGGACTGGCGCCTGCATTGTTGACCAGAATGTCAATCCGGCCGAATTTCTCGAGCACCGTATCCACCACCCTCTGGATTTCTTCAAACTTGCCCAGGTGTGCGGGCACAACCAGAACATCACAGCCGATACCGGTCATCTCACAGGCCGTTGCTTCCAGATCCTGGGCCTTGCGGCTCGTGATAGCGACTTTAGCTCCGGCTTTCGCAAAACCGTAGGCGATTGCCTGGCCAATGCCTCTGCTGCCGCCGGTAACAATTGCCACTTTACCTTTTAAAGAAAATTGAGAAAGATCAAACATAGCAGGGCTCCTTTATCTTTAGTTGTTCAAAAAATATTTTTAAAAGGAATTTGCTAACCTATTAGGAAAGCAATCCCGGATGCCGGCCGTTTTACCCGCCTGGCATCCGGGACAGGGGACATTTATTTTTTAGGGGGCTTGGGAGCCAGTGCTTCACGGTCACCGCC
>CAYMYR010000106.1:0-6435 GCA_964394715.1 uncultured Smithella sp. | reverse complement strand
GTGGTTTCTATTTTTCTCCCATTTTCGTCAGCTTTGCAGAATCCCCCGTGACTTGCCGCGGGGGAGCTTCACTTGCACATTATTCAAAAAATTGAACCGTCCCATTTTCTGTGCATTCCTATCAAATGTATTTATTACGTTATCGGGGCTGATGATTTTCCACCTTGATAGGATAAAATATATGTTTACATTACAATACAAATATGTATTATAATGTAAATACATATGAGGAATTATTTTGAAAAATATATCAGACGGGCTGAGATTGCACAGTTGATCATCCTAAACCATTTGTATCAGCAGCGCGGAAGCCGGGATCTGATCTTTCAGGGTGGAACAGCAATCCGCTGGTGTTACGGTGGTAACCGTTTTTCCGAAGATTTGGATTTTGTAACACCTTTGCCCATTGAAAAGGTATGGCCAATTTTAGAACCTGCACTTAAGGGAATCGAGCGGGTGATGATTTCCCATTTTGGTATTGGTGAGCTTAACACCGCAGAAAAACAATCACGATCCAGTTCATTTAAGTGCTTTCTGAATTTCTATCCTGAATCATCAAGGGAAAAGGTTTCTGTTAAGTTTGAAGTTGAGGGTCTTGTACCCAAACAATTGCCTGAAAAAAATAAACATATTCTTTCCGGACTTCCGCCGGTAGCCTATTTGATAGCTGATGGCAGCTTCCGTGTCCCCCGGCCGAATGCCATCGTTGTTGCCGAGACATCTGAGGAAATTCTTTCAGATAAAGTGCGTTCTCTGCTTGAAAGGCCTTACCTGAAGGGCCGCGATTTATTTGACATCTGGTATCTCCGTACGGTTCTGAATACGGCCGTGAATATTGAAGTTATTGAGAGAAAATTTCAGATCTACAGCGAACCTTTCATTGCCCGCCGTTCAATGGATTTCTTTGCTTCACTTACAAATGAAAGTAAATCTTCAATGAAAAAGGCTATTTCGCAAGACTTATCACGCTTTCTTTCCCCTGATGTTTTTGAGATTCAACGCAAAGAAAGTTTTGAAGGTTATGTTAACACTGTTCAATCTCTTTTTGAGGAACTCCGGGAGAAAGGGGTGCGTTTGCCATGACGTCTGTTGAGATTTTAAGGCATTTACCTCAATTATTTCGCTATGCTGATGTAGAAAAGTTTACCCGAAATGCCAATGTTTTCCTCACACGCGCACTGTCAAAAGGTTTTGTTGAAAGGTTAGCACGTGGCGTTTATCTTAATGCCATGCGTGACGGCAGACCTGCCATTGAGGAGGTGGCTTGTTTTCTTCGAACGCCGTCCTATATTTCCTGTGAATGGGCGCTCAATCAACACGGTGTTATCCTTCAGGCACCTTTTGTATGCACGGTTTTAACGATGGATACGGCAGTCGGTCGTTCTCGCAATGTTGACTTCAGTGGCGTTACGATTGAATTTTCCCGTATTGCTTCACGATTATTTACCGGCTACGAGATGAGAAATGGTTTTAATCTTGCGTTGCCGGAAAAAGCACTCCTGGATACCATTTATCTGCGCAAGCATATTCCGTTTCCGGATGAACTGAACCTTCAATATATCAATAAGGATACCATGTTGAAGATGGCCATGCCTTTTCCGGCTGTGGTAAAAAAGCGGCTGGAAGAGATTTTGCCAAAAGAATAAAACATGTTCTTGCTGCAGTTAAAATTTAGTTTGACAAACGGTCTTATAGTCATATAATAATGACGAACTAATTAGTTAACTAATTAGTCCAGAAAGGAAGAGGGGAAAATGACAACTTTAATTGATGCGCTTTCTGCCAGGACCCAATTTGGCAGAATTATGAATGAAGCTGAGAAAAATGTTCGATTTCTGGTTATTCGTCGGGGAAAACCAAAGGTTGTGATTCTTGGTATTGAAGATTATCTTAAAAATATCGTTAAGGAGCCTGAACTGATTACAAAGATTCAGTTCAGCGCAAAAGAAGCCGGTCTTGATCAACTGGATGACGTTGAAATTGAAGCGGAGATCAAAGCTTTTAGGAAAACCAGGCAGAAAGCGGGCAAAACCAAGTGAACAGAGTAGTCCTCGACACAAATGTTATTGTTTCGGGTCTACTTAAACAGGGCAGCTCCCCTGCACTGGCACTGTCTCTAATATTGGACAGTCATATCCAGTTATGTATGACAGACGAAATATTTGCTGAATATAATGGTGTTTTATCACGTCAAAAATTCCAAAATCTGGATCAAGCAAACATAAAAAAGGTTTTGTTATTCATTAAGCAAAAATCTCTTTGGGTATCGCCATCAACACGAGTTCATCTTATAAAGAGCGATCCCGAAGATAATAAATTTTTGGAATGTGCTTCTGAGGCTAAAGCAGACTATCTCATAACGGGTAATATGAATCATTTTGTCATGACGCATTATAAAAAGACAAAAATTGTTAGTCCGCATGAATTCCTTTATCAGATGGTCGAGAAAATTTTATACTAAAGCATAACATAAAAAAACCGAATGGAACCATACTTTCGGCAACATATTCCGTTTCCGTATAAGCCTGTCGAAGCGCCCCTCACCCCTTACCCTTCACTCCTCACTCCTCACTCTTTTCTTCTTGTCCCGGGGATGGCATTTCGGGTGTAATTGTAAAAAAATTGTGTTAAAAGGGGGCACGCTTTTCAAAATAAATGGATAAACGGGATCAATGAAATCTTTACAGGGCAAGGTAAGCACTCCGGCAAACGACCGTAAATTTCTGCTTCCTTTATTGATTTGTCTTTCTCTGGCAATTCTCACCATCATCGCATTCAGCCCGCTCAAGGACAGCGGTTTCATCGTCTATGACGACGAACAATATATTACAAAAAATGTTTATGTGCAGTCCGGTCTGAACACGGAAAGCATTAGCCAGGCTTTTTCTTCCGATCTGGCAAAATTCAGCGGCCACTGGCACCCCCTGACGTGGCTTTCATTGATGCTGGACCATTCCCTTTTCGGTCTGAACCCTACGGGTTATCACCTGGTCAATCTTCTCTTTCATGTCTTAAACACCGTTCTTCTCTTTCTGGTTTTGCGCCGGATGACAAAAACAACCTGGCCGGGCGCTTTTGTGGCTGCCCTGTTTGCGATCCATCCGCTGCACGTGGAATCCGTTGCCTGGGTTGTTGAACGCAAGGATGTTCTCTCCACTTTTTTCTGGATGCTCACCCTGGGAGCTTACAGTTATTATGTGGAGCAAAAAACGGTTCAAAGATATGCTTTTGTTGTTTTGTTTTTTATCCTGGGTTTGATGTCCAAACCCATGCTTGTGACCCTGCCGTTTGTTCTGCTGCTTCTGGACTTTTGGCCCCTGCAGCGTTTTTCCGAAGCGAGACCCACGTCCCGGATTCCGGTTGCTGGGATAAAACCGGAGGATTCGGGAAAGAAAAAGAAATCCGGGAAAAAAGCTGCTGAAAAGGCGGCCGCGTCGGTAAAACCAGTGGAAGTCACAAAACCGGCCGATCAGGAATTTAAATGGTCTTTGATTTATCCTCTGCTTTTGGAGAAAGTGCCTTTATTTGTCCTGGCTATTCTTTCCAGTGTTGTAACCTACCTGGCCGCACACAGTTCAGGAACAGTTCCGTCCCTTGACGTTCTGACGCCGTCTGTCCGGATCGGAAATGCGTTTGTTTCCTATGTTGTTTATATTGGTAAAATGATCGTGCCGGTCAATCTTGCTGTTTTTTACCCTCACCCGGGGAATGTAGTTTTGTGGCAGGTGCTGGGGGCGGCAATATTTTTGATTGCGGTAACCTCTGTTGTGATCTGGAAAGCCAAAAAATTGCCTTATCTGGCAACCGGCTGGTTCTGGTATCTGGGAACCCTTTTGCCTGTCATCGGCATCATTCAGGCAGGAACACAAGCCATGGCGGACCGATACACTTATGTCTCCCTGATCGGGTTATTCATCATAATAGCCTGGGGGATTCCGGAACTCCTGAAAAATTGGAAGCACCGGCAGGAAATCCTTGCAGCATTATCGGTGTTGAGCCTACTGGTTTTTTCCGTCATAACATGGAACCAGGCCGGCTACTGGAAAAACAGCATAACCCTGTTTGATCATGTTTTAGAAGTTACTCACAACAACTGGCTCATAACCAATAACAGGGGCCTTGCGTATAAAAATCTTGGCGATTACCCTCAGGCGATTAAAGATTTTGACGAGGCAATCCGGATCAAGCCGGAATACGCGGAAGCTTATTATAACAGGGGGCTTGCCCATAAAGCGCTGGGGAATGCAGGGCAGGCGATTGCCGATTACAGCCGGGCCATCAGGATCAAACCGAATATGGCGGAGGCATACAACAACAGGGGGAACGCCTACGGGGAATCCGGTGACTGCAATCAGGCCCTCATGGATTTTAATGCCGCGCTGGAGATCAATCCGTCTTTTGCGGAAGCCTATATGAACAGAGGCAATGCCTATAACTGCCTGGGTAATTATCAGCTGGCGATTGAAGATTACGGCAGGGCGATTGAAAAAAAACCGGATTACGCAGCTTCTTATTACAACAGGGCCGTGGCTTATTCAAAGATGGGCAACGGAAAACTTGCAATTCTTGATCTGAAAACAGCGGCCGGACTGGGTGATGTGCGCGCAAAGAATGTGCTCAATCGTCAGGAGTCTGGCCAAAAGTAGCGGTTGTGGATAAAATTTGCACCGTCTGTGAAATCAAAGGCAAATGAACAATGTCAACATTAAATCCGGAATCAAAACAGCGTGAGCATTGGATGCCTGCACTGATCTGCCTGGCGCTGGTAATGATTACAATCGCCGCCTTCTGGCAGCTCAAGGACTGCGGTTTTGTCAACTTTGATGACCAGCTCTATGTATATGAAAACGCTTATATACAATCCGGCCTGAATTTTGATAGCATTAAACTGGCTTTTTCATCCGATCTGGCAAAATACAGCGGTCACTGGCACCCCCTGACGTGGCTTTCATTGATGCTGGACCATTCCCTTTTCGGTCTGAACCCTACGGGTTATCACCTGGTCAATCTTCTCTTTCATGTCTTAAACACCGTTCTTCTCTTTCTGGTTTTGCGCCGGATGACAAAAACAACCTGGCCGGGCGCTTTTGTGGCTGCCCTGTTTGCGATCCATCCGCTGCACGTGGAATCCGTTGCCTGGGTTGTTGAACGCAAGGATGTTCTCTCCACTTTTTTCTGGATGCTCACCCTGGGAGCTTACAGCTATTATGTGGAGCAGAAAACGGCTCAAAGATATGCTTTTATTCTTTTGTTTTTTATCCTGGGTTTGATGTCCAAGCCGATGCTCGTGACCCTGCCGTTTGTTCTGCTGCTTCTGGACTTCTGGCCCCTGCAGCGTTTTTCCGAAGCGATACCTGCAACCCGGATTCCGGCTGCTGAAATAAAACCGGCGGTTTCGGGAAAGAAAAAGAAATCCAGAAAAAAAGATGCTGAAAAAGCAGCCGCTGCAGAAAAAGTATCGGAAGTCACAAAACCGGCTGTTCCCGAATTCAAATGGTCCTTGATTTATCCTCTGCTTTTGGAAAAAGTGCCTTTATTTGTGCTGGCCGTTCTATCGAGCATTGTAACCTACGTTGCCGCACACAGTGCGGGAGCAGTTCATTCTAAAGCAATTCCATTGTTTGTGCGCCTCGGGAACGCAATTGTTTCCTATGGGGCTTACATCGTCAAGATGATTGTGCCGGTCAACCTTGCGGTTCTTTATCCTTATCCGGGGTCGGTGATTCCCTGGCAGGTTTTCGGGGCGCTGCTGCTGCTGATTGCTATCACCGCGGCTGTTATCTGGAGGATGAAGCAGTCACCGTATCTGGCAACAGGCTGGCTGTGGTATCTGGGCACGCTTGTGCCCGTAATCGGCATTGTGCAGGCTGGCCCGCAGGCCATGGCGGACCGGTACACGTACATTTCACTGATCGGTCTGTTCATCATGTTAGCGTGGGGTATTGCGGAAGTTTCGCAAAAATGGAAATATCGTAAAGAAGCACTTATGGCAGCAGCTGCACTGTGCATCTTCTGCTTTTCCATTCTGACATGGAAGCAGGTCGGGTACTGGCACGACAGCCTTTCATTGTTCAATCACGCTTTAAATGTAACAAAAAATAATTACCGTGTTCATAATATGAGGGGTGTTGCTTACGCTGACCTCGGCAATTTTAAGCAGGCGATCGAGGATTACAGCAGGGCGATTGAAATCGAACCGGGTTTTCCGGAAGCTTATTATAACAGAGGCAAAGATTATACTGAACTTGGTAATTTCAAAAAGGCCGTGGAAGATTATACAAAAGCAATCGCGATCAAACCGGATTATGCAATGGCCTACAACGGCAGGGGGAATGCGTATTTTGATCTGGGCAATCAACGGGAGGCGATTGCGGATTACGGCAGGGCGATTGAACTCAAGCCGGATTACCCGGATGCGTATTTTAACAGAGGGAA
>CAYMYR010000105.1:2056-6592 GCA_964394715.1 uncultured Smithella sp. | reverse complement strand
GGAGGGTGATCTTGAAAAATCGGTAATCGGATATTTTGTTACGTATAGCTTCCTGTAATCAATACAACTTCCAGTTCGATTTGGATGCTAGACTTCAGTTAGCAATCAATGACACTATGTGTTTTCCTCTTTTTAACAAACATCAATAATGCTATTATGATATTCAACTCACTCGTGACCTCGTGTGACCTTCTGGTTATCAGGTTACCGGGAAAAGCGAAATCCGTATATAAATTGTTGAATGGACCCTTCGGCAACATGAAAAATAATGTAATTTTAATCGGTCTCGTTAGTTTTTTTGCGGATTTAAGTACGGAGATGGTTTATCCATTGATCCCTCTATATCTGACGACGGTGTTCGGTGCAACGCCCGCACTTGTCGGTGTGATAGAAGGAATTGCAGAAAGTCTGGCAAGCCTCCTCAGAGTATTCAGCGGGTACATTACGGACAAGTACCGGAAGAAAAAGCCCATTGCATTTATCGGGTACGCAGCCGGCCTCGTGTATAAGCTGGCTCTCGTCGTTGCCGGATCCTGGCATGGCATCCTTGCAGCGAGGATGATAGACCGTTTTGGTAAAGGCATACGGACGACGCCCCGCGACGTACTCGTGAGTGAAAGCTGTGACTCAGATAAGCTTGGACATTCGTTCGGTATCCATAAAGCGCTCGATATGGCCGGCTCTGCTGCTGGCATACTGATAGCTTTCTTCATCATGATGACATGGAAGGGAGAATACGCCTACAAACAATTGTTCCTGCTTGCGTGCATACCGGCAATTGCTTCGCTTGTCATGTTTATCTTTATCAGGGAAACAGGGGAATCATGTGAATCCACGGAACCGCTTCATGTTTTCCAAGGGCTCAAGAATCTTGATAAGCGTTTAAAACTTTATCTTATAGTTGTCTTCGTATTTACACTCGGAAATTCATCGAATGCCTTCTTGCTCCTTAAGGCTGGTAACGTGGGTTTTGATCCAGCATCTGTAGTGCTTCTATATTTCGTATATAACGTAGTGTCGTCACTGTTTGCCGTGCCGTTCGGCAAAAGATCTGACCGTATCGGGCGGAAACGTCTACTAGTTGCCGGCTACCTGATTTTCGCACTTGTATATGCCAGCTTTGCCTGGGCTCCGAATAAGACAATCATAGTTGCCGCATTCGTGTTATACGGAATATTCACCGCGATGACGTCAGGTGTAGAACGTGCCTTTGTTTCAGAAATCGCACCAAAAGATTTGAAAGGAACCATGCTGGGTCTTCATTCAACAATTGTAGGAATTGCTCTCCTCCCTGCAAGTGTGATAGCCGGAAGTCTCTGGAACGCTTTCGGCTCGGTTGTTCCATTCGCGTTCGGGGCAAGCCTCTCGTTTTTATCTGCACTGATACTTGCTTTCGGATTGCCACAAAAAGCTGGGAAGAAGGTCACTGCGTAAGCCGATATCTGACTTTATGTGCATGAATTAAAAAGACTATGATAAAAAAAGATATGGCCTGCGCCCCTTTGGTTAGACAGATCAGGTTAGGGCAGTTGGCTAGTGAGTAAATTATCAATGCCGGATCCTAATAATTAAAGATTGCATCAAATATTGGGAAAAGTTATCTCCACAAAAGGAGACGCGGATGCTTGTGTTGTTATCCTCCGGCCACCGGGGGGAATAAAGCAATGATGTCGCCGTCGGACAAAGGTGTGGCCATGTTTTTGAGAAAAGCAATATTGCGGCCGTTGATAAAAATGTTTATAAACTCTTTAAGTTCTCCGGCAGGGGTAAACATTTCCCGCCGCAGATTCGGGTAACGGTCGCCCAGATCGGCAAGCAGTCCTCCGATTGTTTTTTCTGCCGGCAGGAGAAGTTCCATTTCCTTGCCGATAATTTCCCGGTAATCGGCAAAAGCCCGTACTGTAATTTTCATCTTCATAGGCACCTCTATCCGACCGATCAACCGCCTCCGCAGATGATACAGCGGGGATTGCGTTTTGCATCAATGACCGTTCCTTCCCCGGCCCAGCCATCCCAGAAAAATAATCGGTTTGTAAGTGGTTCGCCCCTGCCCGTCAGAACCTTGATGGTTTCCGAGGCCTGAACAGACCCGATGACGCCACATGTGGCGCCGATTACCGGAATAATTTCCCCGAGCGGATTCCCGGCGAAAAAGCATTGAAGACATCCTGTTTTTCCCGGAATGAGGGTGGTCGCCTGTCCGAAAAAGCCGCGCACGGCGCCGTGAATCATGGGAAGATGGCGGCTGAAGGCGGCTTGGTTCAAAATAAATCTGGTGGCGAAATTGTCCATGGCGTCCACAATCAGATCGATATCTTTTACCAATTCATTGATCGTCTCATTGTCAATCGTTTGACTGATTCCCTCGACCTGAATTTCAGGATTCAGGAGGTGGAGCCTCTCCATCGCGGCCAAAGTCTTCTCCCGGCCGATATCGTCGGGCCGGAAGAGGAACTGGCGGTTGAGATTGGATAGTTCCACCCTGTCGTTATCTGCCAGGCGGAGAAAGCCTACGCCGGCCGCGGCAAGGTCGGCAGCAACAATCGTTCCCAGACCGCCGACGCCCGCCACCAGTACACGGGCACGCCGCAGACTTTCCTGTCCTTCTTCACCCAGAAGAGTGATCTGGCGCTGATAACGATCGATATTATATTTAGTCATTGTTTCGTTTCATCTCGCCATTAAATGCGCATTGCCTGCCGCTGGAAGCGTCCGTAAGTGAAACCTCCCCTGAGAAGAGCATTGGCAAAATGCCCCATGCCGGTCTGCCGCTGCAGGATCTCCCTGTAGAGACCTTCGTGACGGACTTCACCGATAAAAATGAAACCTTTCAGGATGCCTTTGTCCATAACGATCTTATGGTAGAGCCCGGCGCCCGTGGAAACTTTGATTTCCGGCCCGTCTGCCCGTCCCTGTCCGGCAACGAAGATAGACAGGCCGAAGACCCGCAGGATGTTTCTGGAAATGCTTCCGTCATAACCGGCCGCAATGCCTGCCATGTTCAACGCCGCAATCCGTCCCTGTTCGACTGCCGCGGGCCAGAGGGCATTGACCCTCTGATCGCCGACAACCAAGTCCTTCGTTTCCACGGCGTCGCCAGCAGCGAAAATTCCGGGAATGCTTGTCTCCATACATTCATTGACCGTAATGCCGCGCCGCATGGCGATCCCGCTTTCGGCCAGGAACGCGACACAGGGATTGACGCCTTTTCCGAAAACAACAAGATTGCTGTCCAGCGTAGCTCCGGATTTCAGTGTGATCTTTCCACTGCTGCCGATGCGGACAATATCCTCGCCCTTGAGGACATCAACTCCCTGCTTATGGAGATGATCTTCCACGACTGCCGCGCCGGGAACATCCAGCATGGTTGAAAAAACGCGGTTTGAGGTTACGATAAGAGTAATCTTCATCCCCAGACGGTGCAGAGCGTCGCCGGTTTCCATGCTTACCGGACCGGCCCCCGCAATTACGGCATGTCCCTTTTTTTTCTTATCCTTCAGTAGTTTCTGAATCTGCCAGACGTCGGGAAGATCCCGGATGGTCAGCACGAAGGGATAATCGCTGCCCTGGATGACTGGACGCTCCGGGACTCCACCAGTGGCAATGAGGAGCCTGTCGTACTCGACAGTCTCCCCGGTGTCTGTTTCAAGTGTCCGCTGTGCCGTATTAATCCGGGTAGCCTTACAGCCCGTGCGGAAAGTCACGTTATCCGGAACGGGCAGAAATAAGTTTTTTTCTTCCATCAGTCCGGCCAGCAGGTAGGGAAGCACCATTTTGGCGTAAGGGGGCGTTGCCTCGCCGGAAAGCAAGGTGACGTCCCCTCCGGAATCAACACGACGCAGAGTGGCCGCGGCGTTGAGCCCCGCGGGACCCGCTCCGATGATTACGTATTTCATCTGTGCTTTCCTCCTACAATCCCAGGTCTGTCAGCGTCTGTTTTGTCGGCACACCGACGGCATCCCACCCCCTCAATTTGTAATACTCCGGCAGCATCTCACCAAGTCGGTTTACCAGTCCCTTGGAGGGTCCCGTCAGTATGGGATCTTTCGTTAGGCGCTCAGGAAGTTTGTCGTCCGCTGCCGACAATCCCGCTTTGAGATTGAAGAGGCGCTCCAGATTCCAGATGCGCGTTCCGATTTTCATGAATTCTTCCGTTGTAATGTTCAGGCCGGTCGCAGCGCTGAGGAGTTCTGCCAGATCTTCCGCACCCAGACCGAATGTGGTGAACAGGCACATTCCGGAAGAATCCAAGGCCGCTGTAAGATCCTGAAACGTTATGTCGAGCGCCGGTTTTCCCTCCGTCACCCTCGGATCCATTTTGACCGGTTGACCTAATACTTCGGGCGAGATCGTGTAACCTCGAACATGGCAGCCGCCGCGGTTACCAGTGGCAAAGTTAAGTCCGATACCTTGAATGGCCCGCGGATCGTAGGCGGGCATTTCCTGCTTTTTGCAGGTCATGGAGTATTCGGGATGCCCGTAACTTTCCGCCAAACGATAACTTCCGAGAGCCAGCTTCTTCCCGAATCCCTCACC
>CAYMYR010000105.1:0-1956 GCA_964394715.1 uncultured Smithella sp. | reverse complement strand
TGGGGAAATAACCATCAGTGAAGTTTCTGGTGGGCAGGCCGCCCAATTCATTGAGAATATTCACCAAGACATCCGTTCCAAAGTTTCTTAATCCCTGACCGCCGACACTGTTGGCCTTGATCTTCGCCGACGCTCTAACAACCGTATCCCGGAAGGCCTTGATATCAGGAACTCGAACGGCCCCCGTACCCCGAACAGCAATGGCCTTGAGATTTTTAGAACCCATCACGGCGCCAACACCGCTCCGGCCCGCTGCCCGGCCGCATTCATTCATGATGTTGGCAAAAAGCACCTGTCTCTCCCCAGTGGGACCGATACAGGCCACACTGGCCTCTTCGTCTGTGGCCGCCCGGATAGCCTCCGTCGTTTCCGGAACAGTCTTCCCCCATAGGTCGGCAGCGTCACGGATTTCCACGACATCGTCACAGATCCATAGATATACCGGCTTCACCGATTTGCCCTCCAGGATGATCATGTCATATCCGGCATATTTCAGCATGGGACCGAAGATGCCCCCGGAACTGGAAGCGGCAATGGTCCCGTTAAGCGGCCCCTTGCTGACCACGTCAAAGTGGCTGGCAGACGGAGCATTCGTGCCGGAAAGCGGTCCAGCGGCAAAAATGAGTTTGTTCTTCTGATCCAGCGGATCTATCTTGGGATCCACCTCGGTCATCATGAAATGCGTTCCGAGGCCGCGGCCGCCCAGGTATTTTCTGGCGAGTTCGGCAGGGAGGGATTCCTTACGTACGGTCCCGCTGCCCAGATCAATTCTTAAATAACAACCAATCCATCCGTACATGTCACTTCACCTCCTCGAATGTTTTTTTGAATTCCACGGCAACGGCCTTTTTACGATCTCTGGCGGAATCGGTTTCTTCGATGTAATCCAGGGCCTTGGTAGGACAGAAGGCCACACATTCGGGTTTCCCGTCGCAAAGATCGCACTTGATAATCCGGCGGCGGGCCGTTTCGAAAACCACGGCGCCGAAAGGACAGGCCAGTGTGCACATCCGACAGCCGATGCACTTCACGTCGTCCCAGGCCACACGGTTCATGTGCGGATCAGCATGCATGGCCCCGGTGGGACAAACCGCGACACAAGGAGCGTCCTCACATTGCTGGCAAGTAGTGGGCATGGAAAAGCCCTCCGTCTCCCATGTCGTCACTTGAATCCGGGAAGTGTGTGGACGGAATTCGCCGTCATGAAATGCAGAACAGGCCAAGGTGCAGTTATGACATCCCGTGCAGCGATCGGGATAAATCATCAACATCTTCGACATAATTTCCTCCTGAAAATTAAAGAACGTTACATTTGGTATTATTCAGATTTCCCGTCTATCGGTCATTATCGCGAAGCAAGCCCTCACTGAAACCGGAGAGCTAATGAAGGGGTTAGGGATGCTTGAAGTGAAGAAGAATATCAGCGGTAGAAAATTGACGTGAAAATGGCCACCCTTTGATGGTTAAGAAACTTAACGCATTAATAGATTCAGTTATCACCCCCTTTGTTAAATCTAAAAGAAGAGCGCTGATCGAGCGTATAATTTTTTAATGCCGCATTGTATCAACCGGATAGAGGGAGTACGTCCGACAGGAGGTTATAATTTATTCCATGCGGCTCATAAAACTGTATCACCCGTTTCATCAAAAGATTTTCAGATGACGATACGGGGTCTATTTGTTAGTTTAATTATATCATTCTCAAGTCCAATATGCAATCGAGGAGGTGTCTTTTTATGAAATATTACGCCAACTTATGTCTTATTTGACACATAAAGATTTCATAAGAACTTCCTAAAGCCCCGGATATGAACGTGAACTGTCACGATGCAACCGCAGCATTTACGGTATCTCCCAAATCCTGGGCTTTGTCATGTTGTACTGACTTGCCCGAAGACTCAGCCTTGTATGCTGTTTCTGTTCGTCGGCTCATCGTTTTGCACTCTGGCTTCCTGA
>CAYMYR010000104.1:0-6938 GCA_964394715.1 uncultured Smithella sp. | reverse complement strand
ATTGCGGTTATCCCTGCTGCCAACGGAACAAAACTCCACACACAGTGCTGTGGTCGGCACAAAATATTATTCAATTTTTTAAGTAAATATTTGAAGACGCGTTTTTCTAAACGTTGACGTGAATTTTGTCAATATAAATTTACTTCTGATTCGTTGGAGTACGATTTTGCCTGGTATGCGGATATTACCTGCGTTCGGCTGATGAAAGAAAAGGAAGGAACTGGATGTTTATTTTGATATGTTTAAGGGTATGTCTTGAAAAAAAGTCAAGGGCCGACTTCCCCGTATTTAATGATAACCCCCTTTTTGACTCCTTTTGTATTTAATAATGCTGTGTCTTGAATAAAAGCCTCATGACCCTCTTCGCATTTTACATGCAGCCACTGCTCCGGCCGTGATCCGTTGTCTGCTTTCCCCAGCCGTTGAAAATCCTGTGGGTTTTCCTGTAAGGCGCTGCATGTAAACTCGATCTGCCTGTTTTTTAAATTACCTTTACAAAAACCTTCTGAAAGATAGACCACGTTGGTGATGATATCACCTGCATGAATCGTGTATTCTTCAAGTTTAGCAGCCTTGCGCGCTTTGTAATCCTCTACCGGAGTGATGGTGTAATAATGAATGACTGAATTTCTTGTCTTTGACCAGGGATGATAGATTCCGTGTTTAATCGTGCAGGCTACCGGTGAATCCAGTTTCCTCAGCGACTGATAAGCCTGCACGGTCATTGTGCCGGATTTCTTTGATCTGACATCAATGACGGGCCCGGGATATTCGCTTTGCCAAAACGGTGTCGCCACTTTTGTGACAGTGACGCCGTGTCGTATAACAGGCAGCTTATAGCTCAATGTTTTTGAAACATCTTCCTCATTTGCATATACGGTGCCTGCGCCGGATAGCAGGCCAAAGATAAAGATGAGCAATGCCGATAAAAGGATGCGGGTTTTTGTAATCATGGTCATCTCCCAAATAATTTGACCTTTACCCCGTAAACGACCTCTTTTCAATTTCTACAATTCAATCATCATCAGCTTGTCGCCGATATTAACGGACGAACCGGGAGAGACATAGATTTCAGCTACCCTGCCGCTGACTTCGGAAATGATATTGGTCAGCATTTTCATGGCTTCCAGAACGATGAGCACATCGCCTTCGGCCACTTCGTCTCCGCTGACAACAGGCACCTGGTTCACCAGTCCCTTTATGGTTGCGCGAATGTCTCCCGAGCGGGCCAGTGTCTCGATTTCCTTTGCCGACAGTGTCGTAATCTTAGCTTTGCTTTTTTCTTCTTCTTCGATGATGGTCAGAATCGGTTCGGGGTGATAATCCACTCCGAGAATCGTGACGTGCGATCCGTCTTTGCTGCGGCGATGCGGGCCGATTTCAATGGTGTGCAGCTTGCCATAGGCGTCCGGAAATTCAAATTTTTCCCCGTAACTGAAACCGCCGCGCCTGAGCCAGACGCCGGGCGGCAGCACCCAGGTTTTACCGAATTTCTCTTCGAACTTAAAGAAGCTAACGGCATCGTTCGGATGCTGGAGATACAGGACAAGCTCATCTTCGCCGGCCTTTCTGCCCAGTGCATGTTCAAGCATTCTTTTTTCAATGTCCAGATCTATATCCTCGATTTTCTGGTATCCGCCTTCGCTGCGGAGAATTTTTTTCCAGTCTTTGCCGAAAACCGCTTCGTATATTTCCCCGCTTGGACGATAAAACGGGAATTTGCCGTAGCGTTCCAGCAGCAGATTTTTCAAATCGTCGCTGGCGTCCTTGTAGCGCCCGCCCTTGATGACATTGTTGGCGGCCGTGGTCCAGAGAATTTGGGAGCCGGGGGTAACGCTCCAGAAGTTGCCCAGCTCGATCTGCACTCTCGGAAGTTCATTTTGCAGGATTTCGGGCATGCGATCCAGAAATCCGCCTTTTTGAGCCTGTTCAAAGCTTGATCCTGTTGCACCGCCGGGCAGTTTATGTGTCTGGACCGTCGGATCAAAACCAAAGAACTGCGATTCAAAATCACGGTAATGGAGACGCTCATGCCTCAGCTTGTTGGACGTCTCGATCACTGCCTGCTTATCCAATCCGACGGCTTCATAGCCGTAATCTTCGAGGGTGTTTACGACGGTCAGCAGCGGCGGCGGGCCATAGAAGCCGGTGAGCGCATGGTCACTGGCGTCCACAATTTTTGCGCCGTTTTGCACCGCGGCGACAATGCGGCCGATTTCGTTGCCGTCCGTATTATGGCCGTGGTAATGGATCAGCAGATCCGGATATTTATGGGAAATCGCCCGCACCAGTTCGCCGATGCGTTTGGGGGAACCCAGTCCGCCGTGGTTCTTGATGGCGAGCATAATGTCCGGTCCCGTTACATCCAGAATCTCGGCAACCTTTTTGAGATAGAATTTGTTGGTGTGTTCCGGCCCTGTTGAGAAGCAGACGGCCGCCTCCAGAATCCTGCCCGCTTTTTTGACCTCTTCATAGACGGGGATCATATTGGGAATATAGTTTAAAAAGTCAAAAACACGCCATACATGGACACGACGCGCAAACGCTTCGACCGTCAGCCGGATGACGTTTTCGGGATAGGGTCTGTAGCCGAACAAATTGATGCCGCGGCAAAGGGTTTGAAAAAGCGTGTCGGGCATATAGCCTGCGAGCACTTCCAGTTTCTCCAGCGGGTTCATCTGTTTGCGCAGCATGTCAACGTGGACCGATGCACCACCTGTGATCTCTATCGAAAAGTATCCCGCCGCGTTTCTTTCAGGCGCTACCAGAATCTGTGTGTGGGGCATAATCCGGTTTTTAAAATCCGACTGCGAAAGGTCTCTTTCCGTATTGGTCAGGTAGTATCCTTTCTGCCTGCGCATTTTTTCAAAAACGGCGGCGACGCCCGCGCTTTTGAGCTCCTGGGGGGTGATTCTGCCTTCCAAGACATTTTTCATATCATTGCTCCTCAGTTCTGCCTTCTGGATACGTCAATAAGCATAAGGATTGATTTTCCTGGCATGAATTTCCGCGATCAGTTTGGATAGTTTTGCGATTTCACGCTCCGTATCCGGGTAATCAAATAATTCCGGGTGGAGATCGAGATAGCTTGTGGTGAATTGTCCGCTGCAAAAATCCTTTTCATTGCAAATAGCCAGATAGAAAGGAATGGTTGTCTTCGGGCCGATAATCAAAAAGTCTTTCAATGCACGTCTCAGGCGCTGAATGGTATGTGCCCAGGAATAGCCGCGAACCGTCAGTTTCACCAGCAGTGAATCATAGTCCGTCGGTATTTTGTAGCCCTGGTAAACGATTCCGTCGAGGCGGATTTCCGGCCCGCCCGGGGACTGGTAGACTTCGACGCGTTTTCCGCCTTCGGGCATGAAATTATTTTTGGGGTCTTCCGCGTTAATGCGCACCTGGACGGCTTTGCCGACCAGGTGGATTCTTTCTTCGGGTATTTCGAGCCTGCCGCCTGCGGCCAGGAGAATCTGCTGGCGAATGATATCGATGCCTGTCAGAATTTCTGTAACCGTATGCTCCACCTGAAGCCGTGTATTGACTTCCATGAACCAGAATTCATTTGTTTTCGGATCGACGAGGAATTCCACGGTTCCGGCATTCACATAACCCGCCTGGTGCGCCGCCCGTATGGCAGTCTGGTGGATCGCTTCAAGGACGTTGGGTGGCAGATCGGCGGGCGCGATTTCAAGAAGTTTCTGATGACGGCGCTGAATAGAGCAGTCCCGTGTGCCCAGGTGCATGACTTTGCCATAGACATCGGCCAAAATCTGCACTTCAATGTGACGGGGGGACTCTACACACTTTTCGATGTAGATTCTTTCGTCATTGAACGCGGAGCGGGCTTCGGAACGCGCCTGCGGTAATTGTGCCCGTAGTTCCTGTTCGCTGCTGATTTTGCGGATGCCGCGTCCGCCGCCCCCCGCCAGCGCTTTGAACATGACGGGATAACCCCTTTCTTTTCCGAACTCGACGGCCTGGCGGATGCCCTCTTCGCCGTCGGCAAGGGTCCCGGTACCCGGAATGAAGGGAATATCGGCTTTTTTCATAATGTCGCGGGCAACCACCTTGTTGCCAAGATCGCGAATAACCTGGGGCGGTGGACCGATAAAAGTGATTCCCGCATCTTCACATGCCGAAGCCAGCTCCGGATTTTCCGACAGAAAGCCGTAGCCGGGGTGAATTGCGTCCGCTCCCGATTTTTGCGCCGCCCAGATGATTTTGTCTATGTTCAGGTAATCCTTGCGGGGGCCGTCTCCAATCATGATTGCCTCATCGGCGAAACGCAGATAATAAGCCTCTCTGTCGGGTTTTTCATAGACCGCCACGGTGTCGAGACCCACTTCCTTGGCCGTGCGGATAATTCTCAGGGCGATTTCCCCCCGATTGGCAACCAGCATTTTTTTCATTTTTTTCACAAGGTTCACCTTTTCTTCGTTGTTTTTCCCCATGGCCCTTGCCGGCAGGCCACAATTTTGATTTTCATTCATTCTAATACTGATGTCGGGCATTTGTTGTCAAGCGGATACTCATGCGAAACAGTAAAAGCATTATCGGGCAAGCATCGGACAAACCGTGTTGAAAATATTGATATTACAGGTTAGTTTGCCATGGACAGGAAGTTATAGCAGATTTTTTCAGGTGTTTATGTTATCTGTTATTCGTCCGTAAAGAAATGACGGCATCAATGAAAGACTCTGAATGAAGGATTTTCTATGAATAAAAGAACCATCACCCCCACAACCGACTACAGCTCCAAAGTGATCAGCACCGACCAGGTGCTGGAGAAACTGAAACCCGGTCAGAAAATATTTGCGACAAGCGGGGTTGCGGCTCCCGGGAAAGTTCTGTCGGCCATCGCCCAGTCCGACGCAAGCAACATCCGCGATCTGGAAATCATTCAGCTCATCACCCTGGGGAAGTACCTGACTTCTCCGAATGAAAACAGGCAATACCGCTTAAAGACGTTCAACATCGGTGAAAGTATCAGCAAGGATATCGCCGACGGCAAGGTCGATTTTATTCCTGCCAATCTCATGGAGCTGCCATACATTTTCTTAAGTGGAGCGGTAGCGGTGGATGTGGCCATCATCCTGACGTCCCCGCCGGACGACAAAGGCTTTGTGTCTCTGGGTGTTGCGGTGGATGTGGCCAACATTGTCATTAAACAGGCATCTTTGGTGATTGCCGAAATCAATCCCAACATGCCTGTCACCCACGGCGAGACGGTGATTCATCTGAGCAGTGTCGATTTTATTGTCAAAAGCGATTTGCCCCTGATTGAACGGGAAAATAAACCCTATGACGAAATCATGGACCGGATCGGCTGGAATATTTCCAACCTGATTGAGGACGGCGCCACCGTGGCGCTCCATGTAGGTAGAATATTCAACGCCGTTGCCGATCATCTGAAGCAGAAGAAGAATCTGGGGATCCTGACGCATGTTGTTTCCGACTGGGCCATCGATCTGATCGAATCGGGAGCAATATCCCTCGATCGCAGCCGTTACACAGGCGGTTTGATCACCTCATGCTATTGTTACGGAAGCCGCGCCCTGTATGACTATGTCCATCGTAATCCGATTTTTGAGTTCTACCCGATTGCCCGGCTGAGCAATCCCTTTGTTGTGCGGAGGATCAAAAGCCTGATCGGCATTATGAATGTTAAAAAAATTGACATCTCCGGCGAACTGGTCATTTTTCACTCCGGCGACAATCTCCTGACGGGTTATGAAAGCAAACTTGGTTTTGCCATGGCCGCGACGATTTCCAAAAACGGCAAAGCAATTGTGGCGCTCAACTCCGTGGACAAGGAAGGCCGCAGCAACATTGTGATCCGGCATGCCTGGGAAACCGACAACACGCATAGCACGCTGGGAGTAGTCAAATATATTGTCACGGAATACGGCGTGGCCAATCTTTTCGGCAAATCGATCCGTGAGCGTGTTCTGGCCATGATTGACATTGCCCATCCGGATCATCGTGAAAGTCTTCTGGAGCAGGCCAAGGCGATGAATTATGTTTACGCGGATCAAATATACGTTGCCCGTCATGCCGCCCAATACCCGGCGATGCTGGAGACGCGCAAATCCCTGAAAGATCGTCTGGAAGTCAAGATCCGCCCGATCAAGCCTTCCGATGAAGATATGATGCGCCAGCTTTTCTACAATTTTTCCGACGAATCAAAATATTTCCGGTATTTTGCCAATAAGCCCGTCATGCCCCACAAAGAAATGCAGAAATACGTCAATATTGATTATCAGGATACATTGTCCATTGTTGCCATCGTGGAAAAAGGCCGCAACGAAAGAATTATCGCGGAGGCACGATATGCTTACGGGAAACGGGAAGGCGCCCATGAAGTCGCTTTTATTGTTGATGAGGAATTTCAGGGAAAGGGCGTTGCCACGTTCATGTTGAATTATCTGATCAAAATTGCCAGAAACCGTGCGATAGGAGAGTTTATCGCCTATGTCCTGCCGCGGAATGAAGCCATGCTGAAAGTCTTTGAGAAAGCAAAAGTCCCCATCACACGCTCCTTCGATTCCGATGCAATTCTGGTGCGTTTAAATCTTGCCGCGCCGAAAGCTGAAAATATCAATTAACGGACCGGGCATGATCAATAGAAGAGGTTCTTCTGTCAAACGGCGCATTCCATCATCCCATGCATGGTTCAGAAACGAAATCGCAGGCTATCTGAAGGGCATCAGTCCTTAAAAAACAAAGGGGTAAATCATTCTTGCCATAAAGTCCCAATTATGAAATACTCCCCGCGATTTTCAATGTGAGCCTATCGCTTGCAGGCTTTTGAATATTGAGAATGTCATTGAAATGACGTCACTATATCGAGAACAAGGAGGTAGCAATATTATGTCAAACGCAGTCATTGTCAGCGGTGTGCGCACCGCGGTCGGAGCCTTCGGCGGCTCTTTGAAAGA
>CAYMYR010000103.1:0-7019 GCA_964394715.1 uncultured Smithella sp. | reverse complement strand
CACCTACAAGTCCGCAATCTCATAGATCAAACAAAATAGGAGAGTACGGGTTGAAAGAGGCAAGACTTGATCTATCCGGCACGGTAACACAGTGTCCGTCTTGTGCGAGATGTTAGAAGAGTAAACATCATGATAACATATAATATTTATTGCCCAACTGGCGGATTATATGCCTTCCGGTAGATTACTTGCTTTTTTCAAGGCCCTTTTCTGCTGCAAGGATGCAAGCTGGTAATAGGCAACAGGCACAATGCCAAGAGTAAGCAGGGTAGAAATGAATGTTCCTGAAGGCATGGTGATGCCAAGCCCCTGCAACATCTGATCAAAGTATAAAACGCTTTCCCCGAGGATTATGGCAAGAGCGGTGATGATAATCGGCCTAGCCCGGAGCGAACACGCTTTTAAGACAGCTTCTTTTACAGTCATGCCGTCTGCGATATGGCTGCGGGCAAAATCGACCAGCAGGATGGAATTGCGCAAGACTATTCCGGCCAGCGCTATTACACCGACTGTTCCCGGTCCGTTCAGGGCTTTTCCCAGCAGTGCATGGGCTGGTATCACACCGATAAAAATGAGCGGGATCGGCAGCATTACGATGATCGGTATAAGAAATGAGCCGTACCAGGCGACCAACATGGCATATATGAGGAACAGCACGGCAACAAAGGCCATTCCCAGATCGTTATAAAGATCACGCTGTATTGTCCAGTCTCCTGCCCAGTTGAGCGCGTAGCTTCCATGATCAACAACCTTATCCTTCCATAATATCTCAATGGGCTTCGAATCAGGCATCGTTTCTTTTTCTAAAAGTTTGGAGATGTCTTTCATCGAATATGTAGCACCCACTCCAGTTGCTTCAGCCGACACCATCACAACGGGCTGAAGGTCTTTGCGCATGAGAGGATATGTCCCGTCATTTTTCTTCAGCGTTCCGATATCGGATGCCGGAACACTCATCCCGCCCATGATCGAGGTAAAGAGGAGTGAGTCTATGTCCTCGGGGCTTGTCCGCTGAGAGCGCGACAGACGGATAGTTATCGGAACACCCTCCCTTTCATCCGGAAGCTGAGCCATTGTGCTGGAATCCCCGGCAATGAGGGTGCGAACCGTATCGGATGCCTGGGCACCGATGACGCCGCGCATGGCCGCTTTCTGTAAATCTATCTCGTATTCAAGTTCTGGCACGCCGCGTCTGGCTGTCCAGTCTATACTGATGACATCGGGCATTTTTGAAAAAACAGTTTTTACCTTTTCCGCGGCAATAAGTCTTTGTTCTTCATCTGGCGCATAGACTTCGGCAACGATTGCCGCAAGGGACGGCGGCCCGGGTGGGAGTTCCGCGACGGTGAAGAAAATATTTTTACCCGATAGCATCGGCGCTATGAGTGAGTGCATTTGCAGGGCCGTCTCATGACTGTGCCTCTTGCGCTCCTCAGCTGGTTTTAGTTGAACGTGAATTTCGGCTTTGTCAGGCTCATTCCGGAAGTCGAAATGACGACCCACACCCAGAAAAGTTAATGGTGCGGATGTTCCTGCATAGACTTGACATGCGGTTACTTCCGGTATTTCCCTGAGCTTTCTTGCCACATCGATTGCCTTTGCATAGGTGCTTTCAAGGCTCATATAGGGTGGCATGTCAATCATTACCGACATCTCATCAGAGTTTTTATACGGCATGGCCTCGACAATCGCTATGCGGGCCGGTATTAATGCAACCATTGCAACGAGGAGCGTTATGGATATCGCATAAACACTAAAGGCGCGCGAAGGTTTGGCAAGTATGAATGCTAGCGCATCAAGATAATATGATTTCAGACCTTTCTTTTTTTGCGTATTGTCGCCGTTCAGGGATTCATCTATTTTGTTGGGCGTACTACGAAGAATCATATTGCATAAATAGGGTGTTACGGTTAAGGCAATAAACAAAGAGAAAAGCATGCCGATGGAAGCCCCGACCGGCAGGGGCCGCAAGTATTGACCGGTCATGCCTGAGACAAAGGCGGTCGGCAACAAAGCCATAATTACCATCAGGGTGGCAAGTATGGTCGGCGGACCGACCTCCTCCACGGCTTTAACGGCAATCGCCGCAGTTTTTTGATCGCCGCTGTGCCAGTGACGGTGAATGTTTTCTATAACAACGATCGCATTATCAATCAAAAGCCCTATGGCAAAAACCATTGCGGCCATAGATACTCTATTGAGCGTAAATCCTGTCAGCTTGTAAATGATCGGAATGATTAAGAGCGTTATAATCAACACTATTGCCGCAATTACACCTTCACGCCATCCCAACGCAATGATGATCAGCAAAACACTTACCAGAAGTGCAATTACCATGTGTTCCAACACGGTTTTCAGTGCTGTTATGGCGATCTGCCCATTATCGCGCGTAATGTCAAGATGCACATCAGCGGGCAGGATTTTCTTTGCAATGCCAGCGAGCATATTTTTGGCCTGACGGGTGACATCGGTGACATTGGAACCGTAAACTTTGTTTATCGAAATCGTTACGGCCGGGTATGCCGACCAGTTTGTATTGCTGCCGATTCTGGAAACATAATTAGCAGGTTCGGCAAAACCTTCCCTTACGGTTGCGATATCTCTCAAGTATACAGGACCTGATTGGTTTGCTCCAACGATCAGGCTTGCTACATCTTCGGCAGATTTGATGAAAGCTCCTGTTGTGATTTTATAGACGCCATCCGGTCCTGAAATCTTTCCCGCCGGAAGCCTGACATTAGATGCCCTTATCGCCTGCAATACCCGGTCTGCTCCCAGGCTGCGCTCGGCGAGCTTTCTGGCGTCGAGTTCTACATTGATGGTTCTGGGCAACCCGCCCGTGATATCCACCCGTGAAACGTTCGGCAACGCCCGCAGCTTGTCCGCCATTTCGGCTGCCAGCCTTCTCAGGATATCAGGTCCTACTTTATCTGACCACAAGGTGGCGCTCAGGACGGCGACATCGTCAACGCCTCTGGGCTTCACCAGAGGGGCAGAGGCGCCTGAGGGAAGGCGGTTCATGTTGGCATTGAGTTGCTGATAGAGCTGTGAAAGCGCCTTATCCTGCGGTATGCCGCTGTGAAATTCGATGCTGAACATCACGGCGTCATCAGTTGTCGAACTATAGACATGCTTTACCGTATCTAGCTCTTTGATCCACTGCCCGACTGGTTTGGCAATGCGCTCATCTATTTCTTTGGCCCCCCGGCTGGGATACACGATAACAACATCGGCAGAGGCCACTACCAGGGAGGGATCGTCTTCCTTGGGCGTTGTCCAGATGGCCATAAGGCCTATGGCAAGGACCACCATCATAAGCAGAGGAGTCAACTTGGAAGTAATGAATCGACTGGTCAACCGGCCTGAAAAGCCTAATTGGGGCTTGGAACATTTCATTTATGGACCACCGATATAACCTGGCCGTCACCTACACCGGTTTTTCCAGGTGAGAGAATAACGCGCTCGCCTTCATTCAGCCCGGTTAGAACATTGATCGACCCGTCCTTGTCCTCACTTATGGTAAGCCAACGAAGATGGGCTATCTTGTCGTCTCCGGCAACATAAACCCCGCTAAGCTGGCCGGATTTGACAAGGGTGTCTCTGGGAATGGTTAATCTTTTTTCTTCTTTCATTCCCAGGGGCACTTTAACGATGGCCAGGACGCCTGTCTGGTAACGGTATCCGGGATTTTCCACGAGTATCTGCAGGCGGAGTCCCGGCGCACGGACATCACCTGATGAAATAATGCCCTCGATAATACCTCCAACCTTTTCATTACCGATGCTGACTGCAATCTTTTCGCCCGCTTTGAGTGAGGCGGCCAGATCCGTTCCTACAGGGGCTATTATCCTGATGCGGGAATTGTCTTGAATAATGAAAAGTGGTTGCCCCGGTGCCACCATGTTCCCGTTCTCGGTCATTTTTCTGACAATCGTTCCTGAAAAGGGTGCTTTGGCAACTGCATAGGACAGATTGACATCCATTTCGCTGACCATAGCACTGGCTGCGCTCACAGTGCTGCTTGCCTGGCTTTTGGCAAGTTGTGCCATCTCCAGCTCAGCCAATGGAATATCGGAGGTGCTGTAAAGGTCTTTTTTGCGGGCCAGATTCGTGCTGGCAATCTCCAAAGCATGGCGTGCCGTCGCAAGTCCTGCCTGAGCCTGCATCTTACGCGCCTGCAGGTCCCTTGTATCCAACACCACAAGGGTGCGCCCGTTTTGCACCTGCTCGCCTTCATGGAAATCGGCTTTGAGAACTTTGGCCATAACACGGGCTGCAGGGTTAGCCTGCATGACAGGCTCCGTGATGCCGGACAATTCTACGGTCCGTTGCGCCTTCTCTGCAGTTACCGTATGTGTTTCAACTATGCATGGCTGTTTCCCGGTATTGATCGTGCCTTCGGCTCTATCTTTGCAGCCTGCAAAAAGACATGCAAGAACAAAAACTAGGAGCACGATGAAATAAAGCTGATAGTGAGTCTTTATAATAGACTTGAACAAGCAGGTTTTAAGTTTCATTGTTTATTCCCCCATCGGATGGAACAGGGTCAAGACCCTGGGCTCGCCTGAGTTTTACATATGCCCTGCTTAAGGCATATCTTGCATGGGCCTCGTTGAAACGCGCTCTGTCCAGGAGCACTTGAGCATCAAGAACTTCGGTACTGCCAATGTATTGGACCTCGAAACGTCTTTTCACGCTTTCCAGGTTCATCTCGGCCTGTACCACTGCGCCTTTGGTAACATCGAGCTGTGTTCGGGCCGTGTCCAGTTCAATTTTTGCCTGAAGAATCTCAAGCCGCATGCCTTCCTTCGCCTTGATCTGAGCCGATTTCGCCTGAAGCACGCGGGCATGGGCGATATCAAGGCCATAATAAGTGCTTCCCCAATCCCAGACATTCCATGAAAGCAGCACACCACCCATCCATGCTTTCTCCGGCTCCATATAAATGCCATCACTTCCCTGCCATTTGAAGACAGCATTGATTTCAGGAAGCAGGCGGGAACGCGCGGCACTTTGACCGGCATATGCCTGTTCGATTCTTGAGTTGATCACCGCTAGCTCAGGGCGTTGTTCCGGATCATATGATTCGATATTGTCCGATTGAACCATGATGTCGAGTTCTTCAGGCCATATTTCCTTGTCAGACGGCAAACCGATCTGGTATGCGAGGTTTGCTCTGGCAAGCCTCGCGCCACCCTGTGCCTGGATAAGTTGGCCCTGTGCTTCCGCTTTCCTTACCTCAGCCTCCAGAACATCATTTCGCGCTATGAGCTTGTTATCAAAGAAACGCCTGGCCTTTGCGGTATGTGCATCAATCACCTTGAAGCCAGCCTCGGCAATACTCACCATGTACTGGGCTTCAAGTGCCTGAATAAATGCATCAGTTACTGCAAAGATCACGTCATTCTTCGTGGCCATTTCCTGAAACTGTGATGCCTTCAGGGCAGATGCCTGCGCCTTGTAGCCTGCGTATGCCGTCCAGAGTCCCGTTATTGGCTGGACAACGGTTGCCGAATACTGCGTAGTGTTCCTTTCTCTGATTGCTATTTCCGGTGTAGTTGTCATTCCAGGAATCGGCAAGTCGACAGCCACTCCGAAGGGAGAATCCCAGTTGATGTTATTGGCTTCCAGCCTGACTACCGGCCCGAACCTTCCTCTGGCGACGCGCCTTTCCGCATCCATTTCAGCAGTCACGGACCTGGCTCTTTCGATATCCTGGTTTTTTTGAGATGCGATTTCCAGACACTTTTTGAGGCTTAGTTTTTCTGCTGATAAAGAAGCATGATGATCGACTTGTGCATAAGAGGAACCTGGCGCAAGCAACAAATTAATGATGATTCCAAGGATTAATATTCCGGCCGTTCTGTTGAACATAATCGAACTCCCGTTGTTTAGTCGAATAGATTAAATATTATCAATGTTCTAATCACGGGTAAAATATTACCTTTTGAGCAGACCGTTCAGGAGCAGCTTGCTCACCTTATCAACAATTTTATCATCCTTTAGAATTTGCTCCTGCGAGTTTTCATTTTCTATAAGTCCCATTAAACCGACCGACAGAAATAATGCCCAAAGGTCAACATCATCTACTTGAAATATGCCTGTTTTTTTACCTTCAAGAAGGATTTTTCTTATCAAGTTTTGGTATCTTTCCTGGAATTTATTGATTAATTCTTTTGCCAGTGAAACCATCTGGGTCATGGTATTCTTGTCCATGTTGATGAAGTAACCACTTTCCCTCATATGGGAAAAAATGATTTTCCAACTCGAAATCAGCTTCTGTTCGGGTGATTGTTTTGATTTCACTACGAGCTCAATCTGATCCAGGATAATGTTTGAAAAGTGCGTAATTGTAGCAGTTATTAATGCGTTCTTGCTTGGGAAATAATAATAAATGGATGTTTTTGCCATTCCGGATGCATGGGCGATATCTTCGAGGGTAACCCTTTTGATCCCATATTTTTTTATGGTGTCAAACGCCACTTGAATGATTTGTCCTTTTTTTTCTTCTTTTGTATGGTCCATTTCTCGTTCCTGTTAATATTAGAATATTTTATACGAATGTTCGAATATCAACTTAAAAAACACTTGTCAACTAAAAATTTTATCAGGCGGCGTCATGTTTTTATCGAGAAGACCAGATTTTTAGGTAAATGATGAGCTGTCGGTTTATTCTCTAACAGCCTATATCCCCATTGGAGAAATGAACGAAATTTTTAGCGACAATAAAACAATTAGCCATAAATTAGCATTATTGATTACGGGTCGAAAGGGTGGATATCCATTAAAATTGATGGATGCTCTCTTTCAGGAAGCACATCTCGCCAGCACAATTCCGGAAATTTGCCCGACAGAATCTGCGCCTTTCAACTCGTTATCAATGAAATTCCCAAACTTATTAAAAAAGTCGTCCCATCAAAACATGAGACGACTTAAATGAACAGATCAAGATATGGTGAATGCTCGGCCTATTTAACGGCGTCTTTCAAACCTTTGCCTGCTTTGAATACAGGAACCTT
>CAYMYR010000102.1:0-7133 GCA_964394715.1 uncultured Smithella sp. | reverse complement strand
TAAAATAAATCTGCCTTTGCGTTCATGGGGGACACCATTGTTAATGTAGTTAATTCTGGTTATGATTTTTCCATCAAATTCCAGCACCTTTGGGTTAATGATTTTGACGGTTCCGTCGATCTTCATATAGTTGAGACTGCCTTCGTAATGTTCTTCCTGGTAACCGTCCAGCGTAAGCGTGCCGTCTTTTTTGAATATTTTTGCCTTACCGACGCCGTTGTGATTTTGGAGCCACTGAAGGGTCAGGACATGGTTTCCGAGCACCAGCTGTTCAACATCGCCTGAACTGAAAGCGTTATCAGGGGCCAAACTGAATGCGGCAAGAAAAATTACAGCGAGGATTTTAAAAATTTTCATGTGTGTAATCCCAGCAGCGGTTGATTTTTTGAAAACGGAAATTCGGGACCGATTTGTTTTACCACACCGGAACATTCAACTTCTGATCTTTTTCAGCAAATAGGCCATGTTTTCTCCCAACGTTTTCATGTTCTCCATGCCTTCTTTGTCATGATTGACTTCGCCTATTTCGAATCCATAAGCCATGTTCCAGTAGCTGGCACCTACCAGATACATCTGCATGTAATGCATAAAGTGATTCATCGTGTCAAAGGCATGAATTGCTCCGCCTCTCCTTACCGCGACCACAGAACCTCCTACCTTATGTTTTAAAATACTTCCATTTGTTATCGAAACCATTCCCACCCGATCAATCCATGCCTTCATTTCCGCTGTGACATCTGTAAAATATGTCGGAGACCCCAGGATCATGCCGTCCGCCTTTACCATTTTTTCAATGCTTTCATTGAGTATATCGCCGTCAAAGATACAGCGCTTATTTTGATTCTTTAAACACTTATAGCATCCTTTGCAGCCCCTGACCGGCCTCAGGGCAATATGGATGAGTTCGGTTTCGATCCCTTCTTTTTCCAATTCATGAAAAACCGCTTGGATCAACAGGGATGTGTTGCCGTTTTTACGAGGACTGCCGTTGATTCCGATCACTTTCATTGGATACCTCCATAAAAGTTATTTGGCAAAAAAACATTCAGGCTTTTCTTTCTAAAACGCCAACGGATTTAAACAGTGGTCGAACATCATATGCACCGGATGAGACGGCTTTTTGATAGACCAGGTAGGGAGCCTGGCCACCCTGTGTGGGATCGGGAAAAATATCATGAAAAACCAGATAGCCGCCGGGCAGGACATTTCCGGCCCATATCTGGTAGTCCTTCAGGACGGATTCATATGCGTGGCTGCCATCGATGAAGATTAGTCCCAGTGGTGTGTTCCACGCGCGGCCGATCACTTCAGAACGGCCGATGACGGGTATCACGGCATCGCCGAGATCAAAATCATCAATGGTTTTACGAAACAGGCGCAGGGTGTCGATTCTTCCCGTTTCCTTATCCAGCAGATCGGGATCGAAATATTCCTGTCCGGGCTGCTGCTCCTCCGAACCCGTGTGATGGTCAATGGAAAACAGAACGGTCCTGTTTTCCTTGCAGGCAGTTCCCAGAAAGACGGCCGATTTCCCGCAGTAGCTGCCGATTTCGAGGCAGGGGGCGGATTTTGAGGCTTCCAGGGCCAGCCTATAGAGAAGTCCGGCTTCCTCATTATCTAAAAAACCTTTGATATTATTAATTTTAGTCAAATCAATATTCAATCGTATCCATCCTAAAAAATTGATGATCCCTTCATAAACCCGCTCCTTTTAAATTGCAACCCAAAATGACTGACAGTTATTATTCTTCAGAACATTTTTCCGCTTGATATAGCCCATATGTAGTGGTATCATCATTAAGCAACCCCAATATATAGCGTATTCAGGGGTAATTATTTCTTCTTTTTTATTCATACCGGGAGGGGGGTAAATGAATACCAAGATCAGAAAGAGAGACGGTCGTTTAGTTAAATTCAACGCGGATAAAATCACCAACGCCATTGCTAAGGCCTGTGCTGCTACGGGTGAATTTGATGTAAAAGAGGCCCGTAAACTGACCATCAAGGTGCTCAACCTTGCAGAGCAGTTGTTCAACGGAAAGATCCTTTCCGTTGAAGAAATACAGGACATAGTCGAAGAAGTTCTACTGCAGTCTCCCTACCGTAAAACGGCCAAGGCTTATATTATTTATCGTGATCAACACTCCCGCCTCAGGGACATCACCAACAAGATGGAGGTGGCCCTTGTGGATCAGTATTTAAAGAAGTCTGACTGGAAGATCAATGAAAACAGTAATATGGACTATTCCCTGCAGGGACTTAACAATTACATCTCTTCTGAAGTCAGCAAAGTGTACTGGCTCAATGAAATTTACACGCCGGAAATCCGCAAAGCGCACAACGAAGGAGATTTTCATATTCATGATTTGAGTCTGCTTTCTGTCTATTGTGTCGGCTGGGATTTGTACGATGTCCTGATGCAGGGATTTCGCGGCGTGTCCGGTAAGGTGGAAAGTAAACCCGCCAGGCATTTGCGAAGCGCCCTGGGGCAGGTGGTCAATTTCTTTTATACGCTTCAGGGGGAAGCGGCAGGCGCACAGGCCTTTTCCAATTTCGACACACTGCTTGCGCCGTTTATCCGGTATGACGGTTTAAGCATCAAGGAAATCAAGCAGGCGCTCCAGGAATTCATCTTTAACATCAACGTTCCGACAAGGGTCGGTTTCCAGACACCGTTTACCAACGTTACTCTCGATCTGACGGTTCCAAAATACTATAAAGATCAGCATGTGATTATCGGCGGCAAGCCCCAAAAGGAAACCTATGGTGAATTCCAGGAGGAACTCGATCTGTTCAACAAGGCGTTTCTGCAGGTGATGGCCGAAGGCGACGCCAAAGGCAGGGTGTTTACCTTTCCTATTCCAACATACAGCGTGACAAAAAATTTCGACTGGGACAACCCCAACATGAACGACCTGTGGGAAATGACGGCAAAGTACGGTGTGCCGTACTTTTCGAATTTTATCAATTCCGACATGAATCCTGAAGACGCGCGCAGTATGTGCTGCCGTCTGCGTATCGACAATCGGGAACTGCACATGAGAGGAGGAGGTCTTTTCGGTTCCAATCCCCTGACCGGCTCCATCGGGGTCATCACGATTAACATGCCTAGAGTCGGCTACCTGGCCAAATCCAAAAAGGACTTCATGGATCGGCTCGCGGGACTCATGGATCTTGCCAGGGAAAGCCTGGAGACCAAGCGGAAAGTTCTGGAAAAATTTACGGACGGCAATCTTTATCCCTATACGAGATATTACCTGCGCAATGTGAAGGAAAGATTCAACGAATACTGGAAGAATCATTTCTCCACCATCGGGCTGGTCGGGATGAACGAGGCCTGTCTGAACCTGCTGGGAATGAACATTGCCACACCGGAAGGTCAGGCCTTCACCAAATCGGTGCTGGATTTCATGAGGACGCGGCTGATTGCTTATCAGAAAGAGACGGGCAATAATTATAATCTGGAATCCACTCCGGCAGAAGGAACATCCTATCGTTTGGCGAGGATCGACAAGCTTAAGTATCCGGACATCATTACGGCAAGCGATGGAAAGTCCAAGAAAGCCGAGCCGTACTATACCAACTCCTCTCAGCTGCCGGTGAATTATACAGACGATATCTTCGAAGCACTGGATCTGCAGGATGAAATCCAGACACGTTATACCGGCGGTACGGTTTTCCACACATTTGCCGGAGAGCGCATTGATGATCCCCTGGCGGTCAAGGCCCTCGTGAGAAAAATCTGCTCTTCTTACCGACTGCCTTATCTGACCTTTACCCCGACATTCAGTGTCTGTCCGTCACACGGTTATATCAAGGGAGAAGTTCAAAACTGTCCGACCTGCGCGGAGGCCTGCGAAGTTTATTCGCGGGTGGTGGGATATCTTCGGCCGGTGAAGCAGTGGAACAAGGGCAAGCAGGAAGAGTTTGATTCACGGCAGGTATACCGGCTTCAGTAGGTCGCCGCGTGCTGCTGCTTCATGGCGTTTCATATTTGATTGCAGAAGATGAATCGATGAACATCGGTGGTTTACAAAAAGTATCATTAATTGATTTTCCGGGAAGGATCAGCGCGATTATCTTTACGCAGGGCTGCAATTTTCGCTGCCCCTACTGCCACAATCCGCAGCTGGTGGATCCAAAATTATACAGGCCCTGTTTGTTTTCAAAGGACATCCTGGATTTTTTAGCGCATCGCAGGGGGAAGCTCGAAGCGGTGACCATCACCGGCGGGGAACCGACACTGCAGGAGGATTTGATTCCTTTGATTCAAAAGATCCGAAAAATGGGCTTTGCCGTTAAACTGGATTCCAACGGTTCCCGTCCGGCTGTTCTCGACCGTTTGCTGAAAGAAAGACTTCTGGATTTTATTTCGCTGGACATCAAGGCACCCAGGGACAAATACAGTCAGGTTGTGAAGGTGCAGATAGATGCAGGTGTCATCGCACAAAGTGTCCGGCTCGTTTTGGAGTCAAAAATTCCGCAGGAGTTCCGCACAACCGTCGTGAAATCCATGCTGACCCCGAAAGATATCCTGACCATTGCAAAAGAGATTGCAGGCGCGAGGCGCTACGTTCTTCAAAGATTTCAGTCCGCACAAACGCTGGAGCCTGAATTTGCGGTGGAACAATCGTTTCCGGAAGAAGAGTTGCTGAAATTGAAGAAACAGCTGGAGAAGATTTTTCCGCTGGTTGTTATCCGTTGATCAGGAACGATGGGGAAAAATCATGCAAGAGGAAAAAATCAGCCACGATCCGGTCGAAGCCGATCACCTGAAGAGGTTAGCGCAGATCGGGGTGGCGCTTTCTGCGGAAAAAGACATTGATCGCCTGCTGGAAAAGATACTGACGGAAGCGCGCATCATCACCCGGGCGGACGGCGGTACTCTGTATTTAATGTCGGACGACGGAAGTGAACTTGAGTTTGCTTTTGTGCAGAATGAATCTCTGGACCTGAATATGAACGCCGCTGAAGGTGAAATGACCTGGCTGCCGGTCCCTCTGACCTTTCCCGATGGTTCGCCCAATCACGCCAATGTGTCCGCGCATGCGGCGATCACCGGCTACCCTGTCAATATTGCCGATGTTTATGCCGTGCAGAATTTCAACTGTGAAGGCCCTCGGGTTTTCGATCAAAAAACAGGTTATCATTCACAATCCATGTTGGTTGTCCCCATGCGCAACCACGAAAATGAAATCATCGGAGTCTTGCAGCTGGTCAATGCAAGGGAGCCTGAGAGCGGCCGTGTGATTCCATTTTCCCCGGGATGTGAAGAGATGGCTTTATCTCTGGCTTCTCAGGCCGCGGTTTCTCTGACCAACAACCTTCTGATCGGGCAGCTGGAAAATCTGCTGGATTCATTTATTCAGACGATTGCGGTCGCCATTGATGAAAAATCTCCGTATACCGGAGGACATGTTCGGCGCGTGGCCAGCCTGACCATGAGCATTGCCGAAAAAATCAATAATTGCCAGGAAGGACATTTTGCGCAAATCCATTTTTCCAGTGATGAGATGAAGGAACTGCGAATGGCGGCATGGCTTCATGATATCGGGAAGATTACCACTCCCGATCATGTTGTTGACAAATCTAAGAAACTGGAAAAAGTGTATGACCGGATGGAGGAAATCAAAACACGTTTTGAGATGCTCAAACGGGAATGTCAGCGCGCAGTAAAAGACGCGCAAAAGAAGGCAGATGCTGAAACCCTGCGAAAAGCGGAAAGAGAAATCCATACCCTGAACGAAGAATGTGATTTTTTGGCTAAACTCAATGACGGCAGTGAGATCGTTAGTGATGAAATGGCTGAAAGAATCCGGCAGATTGCCCGCAGGAGGTGGTGCACCTCTACGCAGGTCCTTCCACTGCTTACGGAAGATGAAATATACAACCTCAGTATCCACTGCGGTACACTCAATGATGAGGAAAGAGATATCATCAATAATCACGCGGCTGTAACGTATAAAATGCTCTCCAGGCTGCCTTTTCCCAGAAAATTGAAGAAGATCGCACAATATGCATCCGCTCATCACGAGAAGCTTGACGGCAGCGGTTATCCCTCCGGCTTAAGGGGAGAACAGCTATCACTGCAGTCGCGCATTATTGCCGTGGCCGATATTTTTGAGGCGCTTACCGCCAAAGACAGACCCTATAAGAAAGGTCATAAGGTGGAAGAAGCTCTAAAAATCATGGAAGAGATGGTTCGGGACCGGCACATCGATCCTGATTTATTCGGGCTTTTTATAAAAGAAAAGATATATGAAGAATACGCAAAGACGGAGCTTGCCGACCGGAAATCTAATAGCTCGTAGCTGATAGCTGACAGGTAACAGGTAATAGGATTTTTGGCTGATCGCCGCTCATGATGGAAGAATACAGAGATAAGTACTTAAAATATAATATAAAACAGGATTATTTATATTGCGAAATTTTATGCTGCAACTTGAAGAAAATGGTCTTTTTTCTTGCCCGTTATTAAGAAAAATGGTATAAAAATCAAATGAATGAAACATTTGCACGACGGCTTAACTGTCATTTTTTTTTACTTCCTCTTTAGCCTGCAGGTTAATTGTGTTCAACAGTTGGACATTCCTGTAGGTCAAGAAAGGATTTGTGCGGAGCATTTCGGTTATAAAAAGAATTTCTGAAGATGGTCGTGGACCCTTTTTGCAGGATTAAGCAATAGATGAGATTTCAAAAGGCTTACCTGCAAGAGGATTACAATAATTTATTGCAGAGCCGGCAGAACAGGAGAAGACCAGATCGGGTATGTTTTTCAGTTTGATTAATCTGCAACAAAAGGATCATTTGAATCTGCAGCATAGATATCTTTGATGATCTATGGCCACGAACAGAGGTCAACTCTCTGAGAAATAAATCCCTCATTTATTTTTCTATAGTCAGAACCTCTTAGGTGAAAAGAACATTCGCTGATGCCGTTACAGAGATTGTCAAATTCGCCTATCCGTTCTATAACTGTTTTGAAATCACATTCCCGAATCATATCGAAAAGTCCTTCGGGTATTGAAAAAATGAATAGGGTAGATAGAATAAACCGGTAAATGAAATCCGGCAATGGGTTGAAAAGTAATTATTTTGTAAACATTCCCGTTGAATGAATTTGTAATATTTAG
>CAYMYR010000101.1:0-7288 GCA_964394715.1 uncultured Smithella sp. | reverse complement strand
ACGAATCGTGATAGACAAATGTCCCCTTGAGCGGCTCGGGCAGCTTGATTTTGCCGGTCGCAATCAGGTTGGCGATAATCTCCGTGTGATGATAGACTTCGAAATTGCCACCGAAATTGGGGTAATCTTTTTTCAATGCGTTATAGCCGTGCGGGCAGATTGCGATGACTTTCTTCACCCCGTATCCGTTCATCACGTCAATATTGGCCTGCGCCAGGGACTGGAAAAGATACTCATTACCGCAACGCATTGCGGAGTCGCCGCAGCATCCTTCTTCTGTTCCCAGAATGCCGAAGCTGATACCGGCTTCCTGAAGGATCTTCGCAAACGCAACAGAAATCTTTTTGCCACGGTCGTCAAACGAACCCGAACAACCCACGTAGAACAGATATTCGACGTTGGGATCTTCGGCCAGTGTTTTGACGCCCAGTTCCTTGGCCCAGTCACCCCGTACATGCGCACCGACACCCCAGGGGTTGGAGTTGTTTTCCATGTTGCGGCAGCTCAACTGCAGCTCTGGTGAGAAATCCGCTTCCGTCAGCACCTTGTAGCGTCGCATATCAATAATCTTTGGTACATGTTCAATCGACGCCGAACAGTGTTCCATACAATACATACAGTTGGTGCAGGCCCAGAGTTCATGAAGATCAACAACTTCGCCGACCAGCGCTTTTCCGGTCGCCTCCTCCGCCGCTGCTTCTGCCGGGGCTTCTCCCTCTGCAGGAGCGCCTGCAAGTTGAGCGGCCTTCATCGCTTTCACAGCATCGGGGGCTTTTTCCAGCCAGTGCGTTTTTATATCCTGAACCATTTTCTTGGGAGACAGGGGCTTACCAGTCAGGTAAGCCGGGCAACCATCCTGACAACGGCCGCAGCGCGTGCAGGCATCGGCATCAAAAATCTGTTTCCAGGTGAACTCTTCCAGCTTGCCAACCCCAAACGCTTCCGCATTTTCAAAATCACGGATCGGCTCAATATAGCCTGTCGGTTTGAAAGATTGCAGGAAATGGTTCGCCGGGGTTGTAATAATGTGCATAAGGCGGGAATACGGAATATAAGCGATGAAACTCAACCCCAGGATCGCATGCACCCACCAGGTCAACTGGTGTACGAGCCGGGCGGTGTCATGTTCGATCCCTATAAAGGTATGGGATAACAGCCAGCCCACGAATGACCAGTATTCCCAGGGAGGATTGGTCACATAAATACGGAGCGCTTCTGCAATGAAACCGGTGACGATGATGGCGCCTATCAGCAAAAGAACGATCACATCATCGGGCGTATTGTCAACTTCACCTCTGTAACCAAGACGATCCGGCTTTGCTACAAAGCGGCGATCCAGCGCAATGATTACTCCGATCAGAACGAACAATCCGAAGAGATCCATCAGGAAAGAAAAGCCCAGGTAAAAATTGCCTTTCAGAAATGTCCAGCTGAAGAGCGGTTCCGTAATATGATGCTGCCCTGCGTCAAATGCGGCACCGAAAATTAAAACAAAAAAACCAAAAAAGATTAAGGCGTGCATAATTCCCGGGAAAGGATCTTTCAAGACTTTCTTTTGCAGAAAAACCTCCGCAAGAACGATCTTGACTCTCTCCTTTATATTGTCCAGGCGCATTTCCGGCTTGCCCATTGCTTTCCACATCAGCCAGCGGCGGTATACACCATAAGCAAATATGGCAAGTGCAACGAACGTGAGAGCAAAAAGGATGATCTCAAACGCCGGCAGAGGAATGTTCCAGAAAACCTCCCGACCTTCATTACCTACAGAAAATTCATGTCCTTTCATTGATCCTCCAACAAAACTTGAGGGCTGGTTCTAACCTAATTTAATTTCATATCAGGCAACAAACAGGGTCTTTGCCCCGGATCGGGGCAAAGACCCAACAGGTTTTATGCAACCAGTTTCTTGCAAACTGCCGTCAACTCGGGAACCACCTTAAACAAATCATCCACAACACCGTAATCCGCTTTTGTAAAGATCGGAGCTTCCGCATCCTTATTAATTGCAACGATGCACTTGGATGAGCTCATGCCGGCCAGATGCTGAATCGCGCCGGAAATGCCGCATGCAATGTAAAGGTTCGGAGAAACAACTTTACCGGTCTGCCCGACCTGATCTTTCTGCGGACGCCAGCCGGCATCAACTGCAGCGCGGGAAGCACCGACCGTGCCTTTGAGCACATCAGCCAGCTCTTCCAGAATCTTGAATTCATCCGGGCCCTTCATGCCGCGGCCGCCGGAAACGATCACGTTGGCTTCGGTCAGGTCGACCTTGCCGCTTGTGTCTTTCTGGACTTCCAGAACCTTGCTCTTCTGTGCTTCAACTGCAACGTCCACCTTCGTTACAGCACCGGCTTTGGCATTTTCAGCCGCCGGGAAAACATTGGGACGAAGCGACGCAATCTGCGGGGTCGCATCGACTACAACTTCACCAAAGCACTTGCCGGCATACATCGGGCGGGTGGCAACCAGTTTGCCGCCGTCTACTTTGACATCCGTGCAGTCCGTCGCGAGACCCGTGGCCAGTTTGGCAGCCACGCGGGCGGAAAGATCCTTCCCCTGAACCGACGCGCCAAACAGAACGATCGCCGGATCGTTATCTTTAATGATTTTTGCGGTGACGGCTGCGTGCGCTTCCGTCACATAGGGTTCCAATGCGGCATTATCGCCAACAAAAACTTTATCGACGCCGAATTTACCCAGTTCGGCAGCCAATCCTTCTATACCTGCACCCAGCAGAATGGCGCTGACTTCATCACCGGTCTGGTCGGCCAGCTTGCGGGCTGTCGAGGCCAGTTCGAGGCTGATCTTTCTCAGGGCGCCGTCCCGCTGTTCTGCTACTATCATGACTCCTTTTGCCATTTTTCATTCCTCCGCTTTCAATTAAATAGCTTTTGCTTCTTCTCTGAGTAACCGGCCAAGTTCAGCCGCCTTTTGCGCGGGTTCATCTCCACAGACGATCTTTCCGGGAGGTCTGGCCGGAGGCGGAACGGTTTTGGCTACTTTGGCTTTTGCATCGGTGGCAACACCGATTGCTGCAGCATTTTTCACATCAACCGGTTTCTTCTTCGCCTTCATAATGCCGGGCAGAGATGCATACCGGGGTTCATTGAGGCCCTTCTGACATGTCACAACGCAGGGCAGCGCTGTTTCAATCGAGAGCTGGGCGCCTTCGATCGGTCGGATTACTTTCACGGAAGAACCGGCGTATTCCAGTTTGGTGACGATCGTCAACTGGGGAACATTCAGGGCTTCCGCCAGCATGGCTCCCACCTGACCTGCGTCATCATCAATGGCGCGCTGACCGCAGAAGACGATGTCATGCGGCAGGGTTTTAATCACGGCCGCCAGGGCGTTTGCAATGACATAAGCGTCTGCATTGTCGAATGCCGGATCGCTGATGTGCACACCCTTGTCTGCGCCCATGGCCAGAGCAGTGCGGATGGTTTCCATCGCACGGGCCGGTCCTACGCAAACGATCGTAACGTCACCGCCATTTTTTTCCTTCAGTTTTAATGCTTCTTCCACGCCAAATTCATCATAGGGATTCATAACCCATTTGATCTGGCCTTCTTCGATGCCTGATCCGTCAGCTTTGACTTTGATCTGTGCTTCGGTGTCGGGCACTTGCTTCACGCATGCAATAATATTCACTGTCAAAAACCTCCTTCTCCTGCGCGTCGCTCAATTCCCGGCGATTCGCGCATTTAAAATTTTCTTACAACTTTCATTCTATAAAAATGCCCGATTCTCTCGGAAGAAAATCGGGCATTCATACTACAGTCTGTTTTTGACGATGTCGTCAACCACGGACGGATCGGCCAGCGTGCTGGTGTCACCCAGATTTCCGAGGTCATTGGCGGCGACTTTCTTCAAAATTCTCCTCATGATCTTGCCGCTGCGGGTCTTGGGAAGACCATCGGCCCACTGAATCTTGTCAGGAGTGGCGATGGGTCCGATTACCGTACGGACATGAGCGGTCAATTCTTTCTTCAGAGCATCGGTTTTCTCAACGCCGGTCTTCAGTGTAACATAAGCGTAAATGCCCTGACCTTTGATATCGTGGGGCATTCCGACAACGGCGGCTTCCGCGACAGCCTTGTGGGCGACCAGGGCGCTTTCCACTTCGGCCGTACCCATACGATGACCGGAAACATTGATAACGTCGTCGATGCGGCCGGTAATCTGATAGTAACCGTCTTTGTCACGACGGCAGCCGTCACCGGTTACATAGTAGCCGGGGAACTGTTCAAAATAGGTTTCCTGGAATCTCTTGGGATCGCCGTATACACCTCTCATCATTCCAGGCCATGGGACTTTGATGCACAGAGCGCCACTGGCTTCTGTTTCCTTGAATTCTTTTCCTTCGTCATCGACCAGCACGGGCTGAACGCCGAAGAAGGGCAGAGTGGCCATGCCGGGTTTAATCTCAATGGCGCCGGGAAGCGGGGTAATCAAAATTCCGCCGGTTTCCGTCTGCCACCAGGTATCCACGATCGGGCATTCGCCGCGGCCAATTAAATTGAAGTACCAGTTCCATGCTTCGGGGTTGATCGGCTCGCCGACGGTTCCCAGGGTCTGAAGGGAAGAAATGTCGCATTTCTTCACAAACTCATCACCCTCCTTGGCAATCGCGCGGATAGCGGTCGGAGCGGTGTAGAAAATGTTAACTTTGTATTTTTCGACTACCTGCCAGAAGCGGCTGTAGGTAGGATAGTTGGGAACGCCTTCAAACATGATGGATGTTGCGCCGTTGCAGAGGGGACCGTACAGAATGTAGGTGTGACCGGTGACCCAGCCCAGGTCGGCGGTGCACCAGTAAATGTCACCGTCATGATAATCGAATACGATTTTGTGGGTATAGGATCCGTAAACCAGATAGCCGCCCGTGGTGTGCATAACGCCCTTGGGCTGTCCGGTGGAACCGGAAGTATAAAGGATGAACAGAGGATCTTCAGCATCCATCCACTCGGGTTCGCATTTGGCATCAACTTTTGCCATTTCTTCATGATACCACTTGTCACGGCCGGGTGTCATTTCACATTTAATTTTATCGCCGACTCTGTTGACAACGATCACAGATGTGACGGACGGGCATGATTTCAATGCTTCATCAGCAGTCGCTTTCTGGGGAACAGCCTTGTTGCCGCGGAACGTTCCATCGCAGACAACCAGAACCTTACCTTCACAGTTGACAATTCTGTCACGGAGAGCGTCAGCGCTGAATCCGCCGAATACGATACCATGAATGGCGCCGATACGGGAGCAGGCCAGAGCGGCAATACCCAGTTCGGGAACCATGGGCATATAAAGAATGACGCGGTCGCCTTTCTTTACACCCTGGGCCTTCAGAACATTGGCGAATTTGCAGACTTCTTCATGGAGTTGCTTATAGGTAATGGCTCTCTCTTCACCGGGCTCATTGCCTTCCCACTGAATCGCGACCTGATTTCCGCGTTTCTCAAGATGCCTGTCGAGGCAATTGTAAGAAATGTTGAGCTTTCCGCCTTCAAAGAATTTAACATAGATATCGCCTTTTTTGATATCAAAGTTGTAATCCATCACCTTGTCCCACTTCTTGAACCAGGTCACCTGCTGTTCGGCAATCTCCGCCCAGAATTTCTCGGGCTCTTCTACTGAGCGTTTCCACATCGCATCATAAGCTGCTCTTCCGCTTACCCATGCCTTCTTTTTTGCAGCTTCGGGAATCGGATAGATCTCCTTCAACTGAACCTTTGCATCCGCCATTTTAATATTCCTCCTAATTTTTAAAGTTTTCTATTTTCAAACGTTTGATGAACGTTTCGCCATTAAAATAACCTATCCTTAAATAAACTGGGATTAAGCCTGCAAACACGGACGATTCGGGCATGCTTAAGGTGCAAAATGAGCAAGCATACTCATTGGACTTGAGGTGTGCATCACCAGTGAACACAAAAAAAATATTTAACCTTAAGCCGCAAAGCGTCCGTAAAGTTCGCCTGCGTTACTTTTTCGTGAGGTCTTTACGGCCTGCCCGTGATACACATTTTTTTGCCGGGGCGTCACATTTTCTGGGTCATCGAAAATGATTAATCTTACTGACTATTTAGCCGTAGAGTCAAAATTTGACCACAAGTCAAAACAACCTTGTGGACTCCACTACATTAATCTGACCCCCATGTCAAGAAATATTTAGATTAACAGGGCAGCACTAAAGGGGTTTGCACGGTAAATAACCAAATGAATATTATGCTTGTAAAATCAAATAGTTTTCATGTTGCCCTTTGTGTATCCGGCTTGCGCCGCTGCATAGATTCATGTTCGGGACATAAACACTATTATTATATCCCTTTTCCATGATTTTCTTAAAAAAATGGACTCATATCGGTTCATTGGGAAATTACCACCATTAAGAGTTTCTGCATACCTTTTCTAAAAGCAGATCGCTGATTTCATGCTGCGGGCATAATCATTCCGCTTTGTCAATTCCAATCGTGAAAGATGATTCAGAATTCTTTTGAAAATAAAATGCCGCTTGACTAATGCCCGGTATTATGAAATTGCTTCCATCACATAAAGCGTTCTTTTTTGAAAAATGAAGATCTTTTTAATCATAGAGACGCAGCCACCTGAACCGCTTTTTGTTTGGGTGGCTTTTTGTTTACCGTGCTGTGTTGCCCATTTAGGTCCATGAAAAAATTACAGGCGGTATCGATTAACCGGGTGAACAGACTCTCCCGGCTGGTGAGGCATGCAGGCCCACCCTTCAACCTTCCTTCTCAATCAGGAGCTGGACGGGGGTGATGACGATGCTTTGTGGGAACCCCAAGTGGGAAATGAAGGTTTAACTTATGCCTAACCATAGGCATAAAAAGAAAGGGAATGAAAATGAACAAAAATCTGTATGTCGGCAATCTGTCTTTCAAGGTCACAAATGAAGACCTGAAGACAAACTTTTCGGAAGCAGGAGAAGTCGAATCTGCGTCCGTCATCAAGGATAAATTTACCGGTCAGTCCAAAGGGTTCGGTTTTGTCGAAATGAAAACAGAAGAAGGCGCCACGGCGGCCATTCAGAAGTTCAACGGCGGCACACTTGATGGCAAGGTCATTACTGTTAACGAAGCGAGGCCCAAGAAGGAATTTGGCGGTGGCGGAAATCGCGGCGGCGGTGGCGGTTACCGGGGAGGCGGAAATCGCGGCGGCGGCGGAAATCGCGGCGGCAGATACTAGCATCCGCTTAAAATCGAATTTAACTGAAAAAGAGCAGAAGGTTGAGTCGAAAAACCTTCTGCTCTTTTTGTTTACT
>CAYMYR010000100.1:0-7416 GCA_964394715.1 uncultured Smithella sp. | reverse complement strand
GTGTGAATTATGACAGCCTGGTTGGAGTGCTTGTCGAAGCGGTCAAGGAACAGGACGTGAAACTGAAGGAACAGCAGGCCGAGCGAGAGAGCCTTGCGGCAACCGTCAGGGATCTGCAGCAAAGAAATGAAAGCCTGGAGAAGCGGCTTCTCGCCTTGGAAGCAAAGTGACGTGCTGAAGTAATCTCTCAGTCAATAAAGGGCAGAGCCGATCATGCCCCTGCCCTTTATATATACAACCCGGGTACACAGCAGCAGACGATCATGACCATAAACTAAATGGTTTCAAGAGGATTTCAGGCCAGGCCGATCAGGAATCATTGTTGCGGATTTTCTGTATTCGGTTTTCCTGCCTGGAGATGCCTTTTGCGATAGCGGGCCAGACCGTAGGGCGTGTTCGTTACGAAAAAGATTGACAATCTGACAGTCCGCACGTTAGAAATACAAAAGTCAAGATAAGATAATCCAGTATTGTCTTCCCCCAATTGTCAATTATTCGTGACATTGATCGCGGATGTCATCGGAATTTGTCAACAACATTCTTTATGAGGTAACGAAATGGAGTCTTTAATCTGCAAGCACTGGCATCACTGCCCGGCCGAGGAAGTTACAACGTTGCTGACGACGCATCCGGACCGCGGCCTTCCATTGTTCGAAGCAAAAAAGCGGCTGGAACATTTTGGCCCCAATATGGTTACCGCAAAAAAGCAAAAAGGGCCTTTCATCCGTTTTCTGCTGCAATTTCACCAGCCGCTGGTTTATATTTTGCTGGCGGCCGCCGCCATAACGCTGTTTTTACAGGAATGGGTGGATTCCTCCGTTATTTTCGGTGTTGTGATTGTCAATGCCATTATCGGGTTTATTCAGGAATCCAAAGCGGAAAAAGCCATTGAATCCCTCAAGCAGATGATGACGACACAGGCAACGGTTTTGCGTGACGGCAAATGGATGCAGATCGATTCGACTCATCTGGTTCCGGGCGATATCGTTCGCATCCAATCCGGAGACAAGGTCCCCGCTGATCTGAGGCTGCTTTCCTGCCGGGATTTACAGGTGGACGAATCCGCCCTGACCGGCGAATCCGTACCCGTTATAAAAAAAGAGGGAACGCTGCATCCCGAAACAATTCTGGCCGACCGGCACAACATGGCTTACGCAGGCACGCTGGTCACGTATGGACAGTCGCAGGCGGTTGTCATTGCCACCGGAGATCAGACGGAGACGGGGCGCATCTCCGAAATGATAGCCGGGGCGGCGGATCTTTCCACACCGCTCACGGTAAAAATTGCATCATTCAGCAAGGTCCTTCTGGTTGCTATTCTGATTCTCGCGGCCCTGACGTTTGCCGTGGGGATGTGGCGGGGCGAAGGTGCGGTCGATATGTTCATGGCCGCTGTCGCGCTTGCTGTCGGCGCCATCCCGGAGGGACTGCCTGCCGCTGTGACAATTACGCTGGCCATCGGCGTAAACCGAATGGCCAAACGAAAGGCCATCATTCGCAAGCTTCCGGCTGTTGAAACGCTGGGAAGCACAACGGTTATCTGTTCGGACAAAACCGGCACGCTCACCGAAAATCAGATGACTGTCCGCCGCATTTTTGCGGGTAACGAATATTTCGATGTGCAGGGAAACGGTTACGCGCCGGAAGGGGAAATATTATCGGGAGAAGCATCTGTCGCCGGAAAACGGTCCGTCGCTTTGTCCGAGACGCTTTTTGCAGGACTGCTGTGCAATGATTCCCGACTGGTCGAGTCGGATGGTCTGTGGCGCGTCGAGGGAGACCCGACAGAAGGGGCGTTGATTACGGCCGCCGCCAAAGCGGAATTGACTCCACAAAAGGCGCTGGATGAAAGGCCTAAGCTGGATGTAATTCCCTTTGAATCGGAACGTCAGTTCATGGCCACACTGCACAAAACGGAATCAGGCAATGTGATCTATTTGAAAGGGGCCATAGAAAAAGTCCTTGAAGCCTGCTCGGAGAGTTTGTCAGCGGACGGAACAGCGTCTGCGCTGGACAGCCGGGACATCTTCGAAAAATCAGACGAACTTGCCTCAAACGGTTTACGGGTGCTGGCGTTTGCGCGCAAGAAAGTTGATAATGACAAACTGGACGTTGATGACTGTCTGTCCGGCCTGACCTTTCTGGGGCTGCAGGGCATGATTGATCCGCCGCGCGTGGAGGCGATTGCGGCCATTGGCGTGTGCCGGCAGGCGGGTATTACTGTAAAAATGATCACAGGAGATCACGCCGTCACCGCTACGGAAATTGCCAGACAGCTGGGTATCGGCCGTGTTCAGGGCCGTGAAAATGAAAAGCCTGAAACCCTGACCGGAAAGCAGCTGGAAAGCCTTTCGGATGAAGAACTGATTGAAAAGGCCGAAAGCGCATCGGTGTTTGCGCGCGTTGCGCCGGAGCAGAAACTGCGGCTGGTCGAAGCGCTGCAGGCACGCAGCCATGTCGTGGCAATGACCGGCGACGGCGTCAATGACGCGCCGGCCTTGAAGCAGGCGAATATCGGCATCGCGATGGGGATCACCGGTACAGATGTTTCCAAGGAGGCCGCCGATATGGTGCTCACCGACGATAATTTTGCCAGCATTACGGCCGCCGTCGAGGAAGGCCGCCGGATTTTCGACAATCTGGTAAAATTTATCACCTGGACGCTGCCAACCAACGGCGGTGAAGGGCTGGTCATTCTGGCGGCCATCATGGCCGGCGTGGCGCTGCCTATTCTGCCGGTGCAGATCCTCTGGATCAATATGACCACAGCAGTGCTTCTGGGACTGATGCTGGCTTTCGAGCCGGGTGAAAAAGACGTGATGAATTATCCTCCGCGAAAGCCCGATAGCCCTATTTTGTCAGGCATCCTCATCGGTCGTGTTCTTTTGGTATCCTTTCTGCTGCTTGCGGCGGTATTTACCATCTTCAACTGGCAGAAAAGTATGGGCTACCCGGTGGATGTTGCGCGCACGGTCGCGGTCAATCTGTTTGTGATGAGTGAACTCACGTATCTGTTTAACTGCCGGTCGCTGACCCGTTCCATGTTTAAAATAGGCGTTTTTTCCAATCCATGGGTGCTGGTCGGCAGCGGACTGATGATTGTCCTGCAGCTTTTATTTACTTATGCGCCCTTTATGAATAAAATATTTCAAAGCGCGCCCATCGGCGCAAACGACTGGTTTTTGGTCGTCGCAGTCGCCATTGCTGTTTACGGGATTATCGGCCTGGAAAAGTGGGTGCGACTGCACATCCTGGGAAAAGCGCGCTGATTCAAAAAAGTTCGATCGGCTTTAAGGAGCGCGATGCAACGGCAAGGTTTGGCCGCAAAGCGTTGCGCGTCTCGTATGCTCCAAAAGATCTTCCGCAACCTTTCTGTTATGTTTTTCTTGACATAATGTCTGCATTTGTTTTATAGACGCACCCGCAACAGAAAAATCATTTCCGGAGGATACTGAAACAATGATTCCCTGCCGCTTACTTTTCAAAAAAACGAACACGATCAACCCGCTCCTTTTCGTTTTGGTCTTTCTTTGTCTGGTCCTGCTCCCTTTTTCGGCACATGCCGGCCAGAAGCTGTCCGCTGCGGTTGTAGCCGGTTTCATGTCACCATTTCAGGAAATTGCCGCCGCTTTTGAACGGGAAACGGGCATCCACATCGAGGTGTCCTTTACGTCTGCCGGTAGAATCTATGCCCAGATTGAAAACGGCGCCCCTTATGATATATTTCTTTCCGCCGATGAGGAAAGGCCTGATCTGCTTTACGGAAAATCCATTTGCGAAAAACCTTATGTTTATGCCGAAGGTGAAGTGATCCTCTGGTCGGCCGATCAGAAATTCTGCCAGGCTCCAAACTGGCAAGAAGCGCTGAAGCAAAAAGGCATAAAAAAAATCGCCATTCCCAATCCCCGGACGGCGGTTCACGGAACTCACGCCAGAAAGGCTCTGGAAGACACGGGACTCTGGAAAGACCTTGAATCGAAGCTTGTTGTTGCGCAGGACATTGCGCAAGTATTTCAATACGCAACGATCGGTGCGGTGGATGGCGCTTTCTGCTCCTCTGCCCACGCCCGCACGCCTCAGGGCCGTAAAGGCTGTTATTACGAAATTCCGGAAGCGATGCCCGTGATCTATTCAGCCTGCGTCCTTTCCGGTTCACCACGAAAAGATGCAGCCCGGAGATTCGCGGATTTTCTCAAGTCTCCCGCGGCACAGCAGGTTAAAATCAAATACGGATACAAGGAGACGATAAAGAACAAATGATTTTAGAACATGTCCGCGCAAAACTTAAAATTCTTACGGACGAGCGAAGGATTGACGATCAGCAAATCACCATCACCTGCAAGGCCCTGACTCCGGAAGAGGCCATCGGCAATCCGCTGCATGACGACTATCCCATCCAGCTGGGCAAAGAACGGCTCATCGAAGCTGAATTTATGGGCAGGAAAGGGCAGGCCTTTTCCGATTCCTATTTTAATTATAAAGGATCAGTCAAAGATATTCTTTCCCTGAATCTTGATACCAACGCCCGGCGGGCTATTTTTGTTTCCTCTTTAAACGCCATTTTGGCAGGTCTTGGTGAAATGCCGGAAGCACTGCATTGCAAAAACGACGATTTAACGCGCTGCGGAGATTATTTTGCAGTTTTCCTCGCAGACAGTATGCCGGAGGCGAACAAGGCGCTACTGGTCGGTCTGCAGCCAAGACTGCTTGAAACGCTGGTGCGGGGGAAAAAGGAGGTTCGGGTTTGCGATCTCAACCCGGACAATATCGGAACAGTCAAGTGCGGCGTGACCGTGGACGGGCCGGAACGTTTTGCCGAAAGCGCAAACTGGGCCGATGCGATTTTTGCAACCGGAAGCACAGTGGTCAACGGCACGATTGACGGTATTGTCGCCGTCAATCCGGACACGGTATTTTACGGCGTGACCATTGCCGGCGTCGCCCGTCTGATGGGACTTAATCAATTTTGCTATATCACAGGCGCCGGAAGCGACTGATTCTCTGCGAAAGAATGGAATGCTTATGCCGAGCCGCGATAAACGCCGCCATAATCAAATGTGGAGAGCGTTTCGGCTTTTTCGGGGTTTTTCATGCCGCCTGCGACAATCTGTCCGATAAAGAGGGTGTGGTCGCCCGCGTCAACGGTTTGATCCACAATGCAATCCAGGTAACCGATGCACTCATCTAACACGGGCAGGCCTTTTGAAGACAGGGAGTGTCCGGTTTTGTCGAATTTATTCTTCCAGTCCGCGATTTTAAAGTTCTTAATGACACCGGCAAGCTCGCGCGGCAGGACGTTGACGCAGAATTTTTTCGTCTCCAGGATCTGCCCGTGGGATAGCCGATTCTTACGGATGGCCAGTGCCAGGCGCGGCGGTTCGTGCGAACACTGAGTTACCCACGAGGCGATCATGCCGTTGGGGCCTTCAACTGTTGAGATGGTGATCAGATAGATCCCGTAGACAAACCGGTCGAACACATCCTGCCAGGACTTTTCCATGCTCATTCCTCCATATTGTTTGGCCGTCGCCGGTTTCGGGTTCCGTTTGGTTTGCAGGAAACAACTGAAACGACGAGCGTAAATGACAAACCAATCGAGCATATTTTTAATTTTGTGAAAAACTATAAAAAAGGGTGCCCGGAAAGTCAAGGCGTCAGGGAAAACCGCTGAAAATGGTTGATCCCTGCCGGTTTTCTCTTTGTGACGTTTCCTTACGGGCAGAACAAAAACCCCGGCCGGATTAACCCGCTTTTATTTTTAGAGAAAAGATGAAAATCTGAAAAGAAGAATTTCTACGGCAGTGCAGGGAGGTTTTCAGGTAATTTCCGGGGAATGAATTTCAGCAAGAGAATTGACAAACTCAACTTCCCGGGGCACTTTGTAGGAGGAGAGATACGTTTTGCAGTACCGGATGATTTCCTTATCATCAGGTTGAAATCCTTCTCGCAGGACAATCTCCGCTTTTACCAGTTCCCCGCGCATCAAATCTTCCTTACCGACTACCCGCGATTCTTTTACCGCCGGATGCATGTTCAGCACGGTTTCCACCTCGCGCGGATAGACATTGAACCCGCTGGTAATAATCATTCTTTTCTTGAGGCCGGTCAGGAAAATATAGTGGTCCTCGTCCATTCTGCCCAGGTCCCCGGTATAGAGCCAGCCGTCCCTGATCACCGCCGCCGTGGCGGCATCATCCTTATAATAGCCCTTCATTACATTTTCGCCCCGGATGATGAGTTCGCCAATTTGATTGGTCGGCAGTTCGTGGCCTGATTCGTCGACAATTTTGATTTCAATGCCGGTGAGCGGAGAACCAATGGAACCGGGTTTTGCCGCAAATTCAATCCGGTTGAAAGAACACGCGGGCGATGCTTCCGTCAGGCCGTAGCCTTCCAGAATGCGCACGCTGAATTTCTGTTCAAAAAGAGGGATAAACTCGGGAGGCATAGCTGAGCCGCCGGTGACGCAGAGTCTCAATGAACTGACATCATGTTTTTCTGCTTTATCGTAAAAGACCATGCCGATGTAGAGACGGGGCACAGCACAGATATAGGTTATTCTGTTTTTTTCAATCGTGGAAAAAAGACTGTCCATCGTTAACCGGTCCATCATGACGGTGGAACAGCCTGCCTGGATGACGTTGAGCATGTTTACGGTGGCTCCGAAGGAATGAAACAGGGGAATCAGGCAAAGGCCGACGTCATCCGGTTCTCTGCGGAAAATCGGCTGAATCATGTTGAGCTCTGCGCAAAGATTGCGGTGCGTGAGCACTGCCCCCAGAGGTTTGCCGGTCAAACCGGCCGTGTAGATCATCATGGCCGGATCATCTGGATCAATATCGGTTGCGGGAGGATCTTCGGGATCTCCTGAACTTTTTTCCGGGGCCTCTGTGGATATCTGTCCGGGATGGATGGTGTGCAGGACACGGCAGGTTTCAAGCTGATCCTGAATTTCGCGGTATCTTTTTTCGCCGGGTTCCTGTGCGATAAGAATTTTTGCGTCACTGTTGTTCAGAAGGTAGAGCAGTTCAGCCGGTGTGGATGACGTATTGAGCAGAACGACGACGGCTCCGGACCGGATGGCAGCCAAGCAATAATAGAAGAATTCCGGCACATTCGGAAGCATTAAACCGATCTTGTCACCTTTTTCAATTCCCAGGTCTTTTAAGATTTTTGCGGCTAAAGACACGGCCCGATGCAGTTGCCTGTATGTAATACGGCGATCATCCGCGATCAGGACAGGACGGTCAGCATAGCGATGGACAGATTCGTTAAACAGCAGTGCGAGGTTGATAGTTTTTACAGTCCCCCTGAACATTTTGAAGTCAATGTAGCAAAGAAAAATCATTTTTTCAAGAGTGGATAAATGTGAAATAAATTTTTTATAAGGAGGCAGTTTTTTGTGTTTTTTTTGCT
>CAYMYR010000099.1:0-7504 GCA_964394715.1 uncultured Smithella sp. | reverse complement strand
CGAAATGACAATGAAAAGAGGTATTATACAAACTAAACGATGAATAAAAAAAAGAAATGCCTGTGTGTGATTTTTGCCTTTGTTTGTGCCATCGGCTGTACCCTGAAGTCATCATCCGGAAACAGTCCGGATGAGGTGTTTCGAAACTACGATTTCCCTGTTTTCGAATCCGCGAGCCATCTGTGTCATCAGCATGTTTACGGGTCAAGTGGTATAATATCATGGGACGCTGTTGTGACATCTGCGCAACAGGATCAGGTTGCTTCATTTTATATCGAACGTTTAGGCACGAAGGCAATGACGAAAGACAAGGACGGGTGGACATGGCGGTTTCCGGCCGGATCTCCTGAGCCCGAAAGGGTTCTTTCCATTCATCTGCTGACGGCCGACGGCCCCTGGAAGTATTGCAAACAGCCCGTTGCCCCCGACGCGGTGACAATCATCATGCTTTCGACGATGACGAGGGTTCGGAAATAGACGGCGATACGCTGCCGCGCATCTGCTGTGTCCAGGACAGCGCGTAACGCCCCCCGGCGGCCAGCAATTCTTCATGGCTGCCGGATTCGATAACACGACCGCGGTCCATCACATGAATGATGTCCGCCTGCATGGCCGTGGTGAAACGGTGTGTAATGATGAGTGCCGTCCGGTCCGCAACCAGTTTGCGGAATCGTCCCAGCCAGTCCGCTTCCGCCCATGAGTCCATGGAGCTGGTCGGCTCATCCAGAATGATCAGCTGGGCCTGCCGCAGGAAGGCCCTGGCAAGAGCCAGCCGCTGCCATTCGCCGCCGCTCAATTCCGCACCGCCAAACCACTTGCCCAGGACCGCCGAATAGGTGTCCGGCAGGCGTAATATAGGAGCATCGGCACCCGCTGCCCTTGCTGCGGTTTCAATTCGCGCCGGATCCGGTTTGCTGTCGATGTCGCCAAAAGCAATGTTGTTGAAAACCGTGTCGTGATAACGCACCGGCTCCTGGAAAAGAACAGTAGTTTGCCGTCGGAGCGATTCTGTGGAGAGCTTACGGATGTCCTGGCCATCGATCATGACATGGCCGCCTTCCGGGTCGTAAAAACGGCATAGCAGCCTGATGAGGGTCGTTTTCCCCGCGCCGTTTTCACCCACAAGCGCTGTAATTTTCCCGGCCGGAATACGCAGGTTGAAATTGACCAGGGCAGGCTGGTTGCTGCCGGGATAACAAAACGTAACATCATGCAGATGGATTTCTTTTTGAATTCCGCGGTGAGGCGGCGGATCAGATGCTTCTGTGATTTTCGGCTTGAGCTCAAGAAACTCAAACAGGTTTTCCAAAAACATGACGTTGCGGTAGATTTCTCCGGCGTTGCTTAAAAGGGACCGCATCATGCGCTGTCCCTGGAAAAAAGCCTGGACAAAAAGCGCCATGTCCCCGAGGCTTAAAAACCCTCTTGACGCCTGAAGCCCCATCCAGGCAAGCGCCCCCGCCATGGTCGCCAGACCAATCAGCGCCGCCACGGCCGTGGCAACTGCTTCGTTCCGGGCGAGCTCAACCTTTTCGCGGCGCAGTCTTGCCCGCAGATCCCTGAATAATTTACGGAAGTGAAGACCCAGATGAAAAAGCCTCATTTCCGCGGCTGCTTCGCGCGATGTCAGCATCATATCGTAGTAATTGGTCTTGCGGATCGCCGTCGTATTGCGCATTCTCCACAGATGAAAGCGTATCGTATGCCGCATAACCACGATGAGAGCCGGAATCGTGCTCAGCGCCAGCAAAACGGGAATCCAGATGCCAAAGGTCAGCAGGACGCCCGCCATAGCTACCAGTGTAATGAAACTTTGCAGAAGGCCTCCGGCATTTTCCATCAGTGCGGTGGGACGGGAAAGCGCGTCAATGCGGGCACGGTGAAGCTGATCGTAGTAGTCGGGATTATCATAAAAGGACATGTCCAGAGACATGGCATGCTCGTGAATAAGTTCGTGGACGGAATCCTGTACCCTTTCGGATTGAGCCGTCCGCAGCCAGCGGCTTACGCTTTGAAAAACCTCGATCGCCACCAGAACGCAAACCATCGCGGCCGCCGCAGGAGCAAGCATAGCCAGCCCCTGCAGTCCGCCGTTTTCTTTAATCACCTGCGCGATGCCGTCCACAAGTACCTTGGTCAGGTAGACTGTGGCAACAGGCAGCAACCCCTGAATTAAAAGCAGACCAAGCCACGCGATAGTCAGCCCACCGGCAGCACGATATACCAGGCTAAAGGCCATCGGCAGATAGGGAAGCTGCGACTTGAACCGTCGGACTGCTTTGCTTAATTGTTTAATCATTCGTTTTTAGATTCCAATGTTTGATGGCTGTTGCCACCCTTTTTTGTCTACCTTTGGAGGGGCAGACTGTGTCACAATGGCAGAATTACAATAAAAGTCGTCATGCCGGTCTTGTGACCTTTAGGTTACGCAGGCCGGCATCCAGACTTCGTCCCCGCGAAAGCGGGGAACCAGTTCCATTATTACTGGATTCCGTGTCGCGCTTCGCTTGCACGGAATGACAAAAAATTAATTGCGCCACCTCCGCGAGCGAAGGACAGTTAGAGGGAGGTTACCCCGTTTTCAGGAAAATGTCGAGACCACGGTGTATTGAAGGTGGCCTTTCGCGCCGGTTAAAATGAACTGGCCGCATCTTACCCAGGCATGCGCCGCCAGTTTATCCGGTTTGGTCTCGTCTTTCATTACCCCCAGATATAATGTTCCGGAAATGCCGCGGCGTTTGATCATCCACTTGGCCGCCACGGCCTGCGGCAGGCAGACGCTTTCCCACGGTGTGTAATTTGCACCTGAGCGGACTGCCCAGCCGATCATCCGGGCAAGATGCAGATCAGCGGGTTGAATGGATTCAGCCGTTTCCTTCATGTGGTGGCCCAGTGATTTGGCCAGCCATCGAAAAGGCAGGATCAGCACCCCAAGACGCGCCGCTCCCAGCAGTACAAATGCTTCCAAAAGCAGGATACGCTCGGTTCTGCTGCGCCGCCTCCATTTGGCATATGTATTTTTCAAGGAAGGCATACATTATTCCTTCAAACGGGAAAAATTTTCACGGTAAAAAGCCAGGGCATACCTGTAAAAATAAGTTGTCATTTCGAAGAAACGAAATGACTGAGAAATCTTTAACAGCTTTGAAAAGATTTCTTTCGGAGTTTATCCTGAGCATCGCCGATAAATCGAAACGTGTGAACCGAAGGATTATGGCAGAATTCTGACTTTTCAAGTAGCTACCCGTATTGCGGGATTTGAAATCGATATGTTCGATACTCTTTCTCATTTAAAAGGATTTTTAATCGTGACATCTTCAATGATCTGCCCGTTTTTTAAATCTTCGGTCAATAGGACGGACGCTCCGGATTTCACAGCAGCGGCAATAATGAGTGAATCCCAAAAAGAATACAGGTATCTTGTCTGGATGCCCATTGCCGCCAGCAGTAATTCCCCATCGTTGTCGATAATTTCCCATAGCAGAAAGTCGCGAATGATATCAGAAGCTGTTTTTATATCGAGGGGGTTGGGGATTTTTTTTGTAATGCTGACGAAAAATTCCTGCAGGACCTGAATGCTGAGCGCGCCGTCGCGGGAGTTCCACAAGTCTGTAACAATGTTTCTGGCAGTATCATGTTTTTTGCCCGACGAAATATCGTAGGCGTAGACCAGAATATTGGTATCGAGAAAGATCTTATCTTCTGTCATGCAGGGTTTCTCTGGTTGCTGTTATTTTCCCTTTTGTGCCCAGATTAAAGCCGTCCCTCAGAAGCGTGATTTGCCGCCGCCTTGCAGACCGAAAGCTGCTTTCATCTTTCAATTTTTTCTCAAGGGTTTCCCTGAGAAACTGACTGATCGATTTATCTTCGCTTGCAGCCAGGGATTTTACCCTCCGGATCACATCTTTGGGCAGGGCCAGGGTAATATTTTGTCTTTCCATGATACGTCTCCTGCTTTTTCAATGCCAATATTCTTCACGTGATTACGTGTAACATGTTCAGGCGCTTATGTCAATGAAAGCTGTTGTCCAAGAGATATCCCTTGAGTGGCCAATGAAATATTTTTATTTCATGAGAATTCTTTCTCCAGCGCGTCCATCAGTTCTTCGAGCAGAAAACCGGTTCGGGGCCTTACAACCCGGTATACGCACGTCTGAGCTGCCACTGCCGCGCACTGCCGGAAATGCTCCTCTTTCCCGCCCAGGCCGTTGAGAAACTGCAGACGATAGGTATTCTTAATGATAAAATTAATCTTATCCGCACCAGTCAGGCGGGTGATTTTTATTTCGTCGGATTTGGCGGTCTCCAGAACGAAAACGGATTTCAAGAGGACCGGCGATCTGTGGACAGGGTCCACGGGCAGAAAATATTTATCCATCCCCTTTGTCCAGCGGACGCTTTTGAGCTGGTCTTTATTATGCTCCAGCTTTGTCAGAACATCAGCCCATAGTTTCAGGCGTGGAAATCCAGGGATCACAGCAGGCTGCAGGTTGATCATTCCAACCGCACAGACGTCGTCGGCCAGAAAGGGATAACCGCGCTTATGGAATCCCGCGGCCAGTGTGGATTTGCCGATGCCGGAATCTCCGGTGAAAAGGACGCTGCGGCCCTTGATCTCTATGGCTCCCGCATGCAATACTAATATATTGCGTTGATGCAAAAGGGCGCCGAAGGCCGACCCCAGTAAATAAATCAGGACGCTCTCATCTTTAACTCCCGGCTCCGGCGCTACCTCAATGTGCCGGCCGTCTCGCACGTAGTAGTGGGCTACGGAATCTACATGTAGCAAGAATTCGCCCGGTCGTGCCTGATAATGCCTGCCCCTGCTTTGCGGATTGGCCAGGTGATCCGGGGGATTTCCGTATTGAATGACGATGTCCGGCAACCGTTTTCCGGAGTGTCCGGTGATAGGCGCGGCCGGAAGCGGAATTGCCGATTCAATGTCTAATCCAAAAATATGGTAAAGGTTGGTCACAAAAAATCCTGATGGAATATTTTACCCGCCTTATATTGGAAAATGACTATCATGTCAAAGGTGGGTTGCAGTTTAAGAGATTATGTGAAGCAAGGGGTGCAAGTGAGGTGGTAAAACACCTCCCCCGACCATTTGAAGCTGTGCCGTAATTCTTCTTTGTCATTACGAGACGCCTCTCAGGCGTCGTGGTAATCTCATGTTTTCGTGAACTTATGAGATTGCTTCGGTCCTTTCCCTCCCTAGCAATGACATTACGACACAACTTCTTGGAGGGGTGCAGGGGGTAATGTAGGGCGCATTTGCCAAACGCGCCGCTTCGGATTGCTCAGTGAGCAATCCCTAAAACTATCACCTCCGCTGGCGGAGGATATCATTTTGTAATCATTTTGATGTATCTTGCAAATTAATCAAATATGTGCAAAACACAACCATGTCGATAACCTTTACAAAGTTTCAAAAAAATGGAAGGATCAAAAAACGGTTTTGGTTTGCTTATCGCTGTTTACAAAAATAAATATAAGTGATAACAGCATTATAAGGATCCATAACTATCGTAATAATTGTTTAAGGTATGATATTTGCTTACGTTTGGTAGCAAAAAATAACTAAAGTCCAGGGACTTAATTTGATGAAGAAGGACAAGTCTATTTGTTTTCGGGTCAGCGGAGAAGTGCATGACGGTTTGATAAGGGTTTCCAGGGAAGAGAGGCGCTCTTTATCGTCAACAATCGAAATCATTTTATCTGATTACCTGAACAAAAGAAAAGCATCCGCTGTTGAAGCACGACAGGAAAAGCGGCAATATCCCCGCGAATCACTTTCCGTTCCGGCCGTCATCATACAGGCGGATACCGAACAGGAATGTATCGTGGACATCACTGAGCTTTCCATGGGCGGTTTGAAAATATCCATGGCCAAAGAGATGGAAGACCGGTTGAGAATGGCAGGGGAGGACGCCAAATTTGAAGTTGTTTTCAACCTGCCTTCAAGCAGTAAACCTATTCGTTTAGCCTGCGAACCGAAAAGAGTCGTTAATAACGAAAACAGCGTCCATATCGGCGCGACGTTTATCGATACAGACAATCACAACAGCAAAGCGCTTCGTTCCTATCTCATGTAGTGCTGCTTTTCCTCCCTTTCAGACCTTAGCACAAGAATCCGTTTTGTCATAACCCTTAGGGGCACGCGTTTCGAAGGAGTGTAGCAACGGGAAATCTTTCTTTATATTGGTAATTTATAAGATTTCTCCCGGAGTTTATCCTGAGCGTAGTCGAACGGAGTCGAAATGACACGAATGGAAATATGCAAAGATTTCGTGTCATTGCGGGCCGCTTCTCAGGCGGCGTGGCAATCTTGTTTTCAGTGAACCTGGATTACTAAAGTCACCTTTTGTATACTTCTTGTGTCGAATATTTTTACGATAACAAAAAAATTGTAAAACATTTGATTATATTGATGTTTTAAATTTTCGGGATTTCTCCTGATTGCGACTGTGCCATTTCTGGGAGCTCCGACTTTCAAAAATATTAGAAATATTCACAATATTATTAATGTATTATGTGGTTTGTTTTGAATGAAGACACCGCGTATGCAAGGTGCCCGTTTACAGGTCAATCATGTGTCAATATTTTTAACAGTTCTGTCGAGATGGTTTTTTTGTCGAATGTCTTTACAATTAGGGAAAGCAGCAATTTTTGAAACTTTCTTTCGTGAACCATAAGATTCATTATAATTCAATAATAACAACATGATAAATATGATATGCTCCAAAAGGTAGACGCATGGCATGCTCTGTGCTTTATAACAAATCAGCAAAGGAAAGTTGTATTTAAAAAAATAAAATTCTTAATATAAATGGAGGAAGGTATAATGAAAAAGCTAATTGGAATTTTAAGTGTGATGCTTCTGCTTCTTGGTGTTGGTTCCGCAGGAGCAACGGTAATTGACTTTGAATCTTTTACTAATGGTAATGTAGTAAGCGGTCCTGGTGTATTTGCTGATCTAGTTCTTTCCGCGGGACAGACTTCTGTAATTGCAACCGCAGCCGTTCCTGGACCCGATTTCAGTGGTAGGATGTCAGCTGCAGGATCTAGTTTTACTCATGCGGATCCATTCAGAGTTGATTTCCTAATTTTAGGTGTGAATTCATTTTCGGTTGTCATGGGAGACTATAATGCTGATACCGACAACCTTTTTGTGAGGGCCTACAACAGTTCAAATATCCTGCTCGATGAGGAACTTTTTGTTCTTAACAACAATACATATGGCGGCCCAACAATGAATGTAACCGGAACCAACATAGCATATGTTCTTTTCGGTAGCACGGGTACTTACAATAATAGCGTATACATTGACAATATAGCATATGATCAGACAGCAGTTCCCGAACCGACTACATTGTTATTGTTTGGTGTGGGCCTCGTTGGATTGGCTGGACTAAAAAGACGAGTGAAGTAATAAACTATAATTAAATTATAAGAATTAATAAAAAAGGCAGAAGAGATACATAAGGGAAAAAGATTTATAAGA
>CAYMYR010000098.1:0-7905 GCA_964394715.1 uncultured Smithella sp. | reverse complement strand
TAACGAACAAAACGGGTTTTCTGCGGCTTAATTTCAATATTCCACGTTAATTTAAAACTCAAAACGTGATATGAACACATTGAAAAAAGGAACAGCCCTGATCCCGGAGGGGGTGCAGATGTTCCTGACAGACGGAGAAAACGGTCCGACAGGGTATCTTTACAGAAACCTCAAGGACCTGAAAAATATTTTAAGGAGTAACTACAATGATATCCGAAAACCGTCCCGCCAGATTCAGCGGGGCATCGCGTTATGTTCTGGACGATGAACTTGCTAAAATCGTAAATATTTCAATGGCTTTAGAAATGCCGCTTCTTCTGAAAGGCGAACCGGGCACTGGTAAAACCATGCTGGCGCACGCAATCGCAGAAAATCTACGCATGCCGCTGATTATTTTGAATGTCAAATCCAGTATGAAGCTGATTGATGCCCTCTATCAGTACGATACGCTTACACGTCTCAACGACAGCCGCTTTTCCGATTCAGGCCGCGATGTGAGCAATATTGAAGAGTACATCAAAATGGGTAAAATCGGCCAGGCGTTTGTCGCCGAGAAAAAAGTGGTTTTGCTCATAGACGAGATCGACAAAGCCGACACGGATTTTCAGGATGACATGCTCGACATTCTGGATCAGATGCAGTTCGATATCATGGAAGTCGACCGGACTGTCAGGGCAAAGAACAGGCCGGTCATTATCATAACCTCCAATGCCAAAAAAGATTTGTCCGACCCGTTTTTGGGAAGATGTAATTTCCATCATATTGCCTTTCCCGACCGTGACATGATGCGCAAGATCATCCATGTGCATTTTCCGGATCTGAACAAGGATATGACCGTTGCCTGTATGGATGCATTCTATCGCCTGCGCGAGGTGCGGGGGGTGGAAAAGAAACCGGCGACCCGTGAACTGATCAACTGGATGCGCGCGCTCCAGGCGGATCCTGATTTTAACATCAAGAGTTTAAAGTCGAGCAATTTGCCTTTTCTGGGGGTGCTGTTTAAAAAGAGCACGGACCTTTACCTTGCCTTGCATCAGTGAAATGAAAAATGTTTGTAAATTTTTTCTATACTCTGCGCGATAAGGGAATTCCGGTGACGCCCACGTCTTTTCTGCGCCTGCAGAAAGCCCTGGGAATGGGACTAATTTCCTCCCTGGACGATTTTTACAGTGTTACCCGCAGCCTGTTAATCAAGAGCGAGCGCTATTTTGATATTTACGATCAGGCGTTTGCAGTGGCATTTCGGGGAATGGCGGACTTGGAGCCGACGGACGAGGAGCTTTCAGAAATGGTGAAAGCGATGCTCTCCGAGTGGCTGAAAGATCCTGCCGGTATGGCTCAGGCGCTTGGTCTTTCCGAGAAGGAGATCAAGCAGATGACGCCCGATGAACTGGTGGCTCACTTTCTCAAAAGATTGAAAGAGCAGAAGGAGGCGCATCATGGAGGCAATTACTGGATCGGCACGCACGGGACATCCCCCACGGGTCATTCAGGTCATCATCCCGGTGGCATGCGCGTCGGGGGAGAATCACGTAATAAATCCGCCATCAAAGTAGCCATGGAAAGGCGTTTCCGGGATTATTCGCAGTCCGGCCCCATCACCTCTTCCCAGATCGGGGAGGCGCTCAAAAGGCTAAAACATCTTAAGCCGGCGGGGCCCAAGGATATTGTGAATATCGATGAAACGATCCGTCAAACCATGCGCAATGCCGGGGAAATCGAAATATTTTTTGACCGACGCATGGCTGATCGTCTGAAAGTCAAGCTGCTCATTGATAACGGTGGCTGGTCCATGGAACCTTATGTGGATATTGTGCAGGTGCTCTTTCACTACGCGCAGTTTCAGTTTAAGGAACTGGAAATTTATTTCTTCCACAACACCATTTATTCCAAGGTCTGGCAAGATGCCCAGCGTTACAGAAAACCGGTGCGGGTAGATGAATTTGCACGCTCTGATCCGGAAACGCGATTGATCATCGTCGGGGATGCAGCCATGGCGCCATACGAACTGGCTGATTCCAGAGGAGCAATTTATGTCGGCCAGAACGAATCGCGGCCGTCGGTGGACTATCTGGAATTTTTGTCAAAAACCTTCCGGCATGCTGTATGGCTCAATCCGCAGCCGCAGGATCACTGGTATTACACATGGACGGTTAAAAAGATTGCAGGCATTTTCCCGATGTTTGAACTGTCGCTGGACGGACTGGAAAAAGCGGTGCATCACTTGATTTCGCGAAATTAAAAGGAGGAGAAAATAATGAAAAAAAATGCTGCTACGATGATTGCAATGATGATTTTTATATCAACGTTGGCGATAGCTGCATCCACGCAGCCGCCGCAAACAGGCAGTTCACTGCCCGAAATAAAAATGATCAAACCGGTTGAAGCGGGCGATCTCAAATACCTGGGAATATCCGGTTCAGGGACATTTATGGCGGACGAGGTAAAGGGGCAGGCATTGATTCTTCAGATTTTCAGTTTGTACTGTCCTTACTGCCAGAAGGACGCGCCCAACGTCAACCGTTTCTTCGGGCTGATTGAGAATAATCCCAAACTGAAGGGAAAAATCAAAATTCTCGGGATCGGTGCCGGGAATTCCCAGTTTGAAGTGAATACTTTTAAAAAGAAATACAAGGTGGAGTTTCCCCTGATTCCCGACGCGGATTTTCAAGTTCATAAAATGATCGGAGAGGTACGGACGCCGTATTTCATTGTGGTGAAATTAAAAGGTCCTAAAAAACTGGAAGTGGTTTATTCCCGGCTTGGCGCCCATGAAAATGTCGAAGCGTTTCTTGACGAAGTAATCAAACTGGCAAATATTCAATAGGGGGCATATGATGAAAAAGCACATTCTTTTATCCATATTGATAGTTGTTTTTTTTACATCAAACGCATTTGCTCTGTCTGAAGCCTACAAAGGAAATATCTATCAGGTTGGCAAGCTCAAACCGGTTGACAGTGTTTTAAAAGTCAGAGTTGGTCAAAAGGCCCCAGCTTTTACTCTTAATGCCGTCGGCGGCAAAAAGATATCGCTGAAAGATTATACCGGTAAAAAAAATGTTGTACTGTCGTTTGTGCCCGCGGCCTGGACGCCGGTTTGTTCCGATCAATGGCCCGGTTACAATATTGTCCAGGAACTTTTTGCCGATAACGATGCCATTCTGCTGGGGATATCCGTTGATAATGTTCCGACGCTGTATTCCTGGACGAATCAGATGGGCGAATTGTGGTTTGACGTTCTTTCAGATTTCTGGCCGCATGGCGCCGTCGCTTCCCGCTATGGCATTTTGCGCTCCGACGGTACAGCGGAACGGGCGATCATCATCATCGATAAAAAGGGAATCATCCGATACATCGATGTTCATGATATTAATGAACGGCCACCCTTGGAAAGCATCATTCAACAACTTGAAAAGTTACGTAACTGAACCGTTTGTTTGATTTGATATCAATAATTTGGAATATTATCGGCGGAAGATATTTACTCCGGTTGGGGCGAAATTTCCATTTCGCTTCAAAGCTAAATTCATAAATTCTGTAATTTCCCTTGACAGCAGTAATCATTTGGGGTACGCATTGTGACCGTAAGTCATCGACCAGGCATTATCTATTATTTTGCAGTATTTACAATGGCTTACAGAATGGAATCTGAATGAGAGCGCGACGAGTGCATAGTGTGTGCACCGCAATCATGAAGATCATTAACGCTCTGTCAGACTCTCGAATATTATTATCATTCATTTATTTTATTAGTGTGTCTTCTTGGTTGAGAGGAGAATGAATCTTGAGCTCAGAAGAAAGAAGAAAAAAGGAAAAAGAAAATCGTAAAAATTCAATTTTAAAAGCTGCCCGTAAATTATTTTTTGAGCGTGGTTTCAAATCCGTTACCGTTGACCTGATTGCCGCGAAAGCAGAAGTGAGCAAGGGGTCCATATATCTTTATTTTGACAGCAAAGAAGAAATCTACACGCAAATATTGATTTCAGCCAATATTGAGCGGCATAAAGAAATCGAAAATTTTGCCAGGCAGGAAGGAACAGCTTCGGAATTACTTTTGAAATATGCCCGAGTCTATGTAGATTTCTTTCTGGAAAATAACGAATTGTTTCGGATTTTGATGACTTTCATGCTGCATGCTGAAAATATGAATTTGACGGAAGAACAGAATACGCAACTGATTCACACGACAAATGAAAATATCCGGACGATCTCTGAAATTCTCCAGAAGGGTGTGGACGCGGGAGAATTTTCTGATCGAATTGATATTCGTCAGGGGCAGAATGCCATCTGGGGGCTGCTAAACGGTATCATATCACTTTATATCTATTCCGGGGCACCTGAAAAACGATCTGAAAGAATCAATACAACAGTTCAGGAAAGCTTAAAAGTCTTTATCAAGGGAATAAAAAGTCAAATCTGATCTAAATATCGAAGGCCTGTTGCCTAAATGCTCTTTCCGCTTGCTTGCAGTCTGTGAGAAAGAGTGAAAAATGATCATTTCTCTGATGAATGGATTAATTTCTGGAAATCCTGATTAGCTGTATTCAGAAGCTTTTCCACATCTTTTTCAAGTTTTTCGAACCTTTCGATCAGTGCTCTTGCCTGCTGGGTGAGCTGCATGGATTTATCGTGTATGCCCACTTCCACCAGTTTGATTCCTATCCGTTCTTCCGAAGCTTTTAATCTGCCCCATGCCGCCCGGTAGGACATTTCCAGTCTTTTGGCCGCTGCATTTAGGCTGCGCTGTTCGTCGATCGCTTTCAGAATATCGTCTCTTCCTCTGCCGAAAAGGACCTTGCCATCTTTTTCAATCCAAACTTTAAACTTGATTTCCATGTGGAAAATCCCCTGAATCGTATCTTCCTTTTCTTATAGGTAAAGAATGACTAAAATGTCAATAAAATTCGTAAAAAAATTGTTTTTCGGGTAACCTATGTTTTTCGTTGGTCATGCCTTGATATAGAAAATTTGATAAAAAATTTATGTCATCATTTACAGCTGTATACCTTGTAAAATAAAAATTCTAATATGCTTATAATAACATATTGACTTTTGCATGACTTTCGGTCAAGTTATGCCACGTTTGACATAGATCAAAATTGACACAGGTTTGGGAGGATTTTATGCAAATTACAAGAAGAGGTTTTTTAACCTTGACGGGTGCCATCGGAGGCGGGGTAGCCCTGTCCGGTTTTGGGCTCAACCTGAATGCAACCCGGGCATACGCCGACGAGCTTGGCAAGATGGATCGTATTAAAGTTGCCAAGCAGGTAACGACTATTTGTTGTTACTGCTCCGTTGGCTGCGGACTGGTCTGCAGTGTGGATAAGGCGACCGGGAAAATTTTCAATATCGAGGGCGATGCCGACCATCCTATCAACGAAGGATCGCTCTGCGCAAAAGGCGCCGGTTTCTTCGATTTGACCGAAGCCAACAAACACCGGCTGACGAAGGTTCTCTATCGCAAACCCTACGGGACAGAGTGGGAAGAAAAGGACTGGGACTTTGCGCTTCCACGGATCGCCCGTTTGGTCAAAGACACGCGGGACAAAAATTTTACCAAGACCAATGCCAAAGGTGAACTGGTTAACCGTTGCGAAGCGATCGGTCATTACGGTAGTTCCAATATTGATAATGAGGAATGCTGGCTTGTAAGCGTCAAGTCCAGAGCGCTGGGTCTGGTTTACATAGATCATCAGGCACGGGTCTGACACAGTCCATCTGTAGCGGCTCTGGGAGAGTCGTTCGGACGCGGTTCCATGACGAACCACTACTGTGATTTAAAAAATGCCGATGTGATATTGATTATGGGCAGCAATGCTGCCGAGCATCACCCCATCGCCTTTAAGTGGATTTTAAGAGCCAAAGAAAAAGGCGCAACGATTATTCATGTTGATCCCCGTTACACAAGAACATCCGCCCGCTGTGATTTCCATGTTCCACTTCGTTCCGGAACGGACATTGCCTTCCTGGGCGGCATGATTAATTACATTCTGGAAAATAATAAATACTTTAAAGATTATGTGCTGAATTACACCAATGCTTCGTTTATCGTGGGCAATGACTTCTCTTTTAACGATGGTCTTTTCTCAGGCTATGATCCCAAGAAGCGGAAATATGATAAGGCGACCTGGGTGCTGGAAAAAGACGGCAGTGGAATTCCCAAGCGGGATATGACGTTGACCAATCCACGTTCAGTTTTCCAGATGTTGAAAAAGCATTACTCACGTTACACACTGGATAAAGTCTCGAGCATTACCGGTGTGTCAAAAGAAAACCTCCTTAAAGTGTATGAAATTTACGCCTCCACCGGTGTTCCGGACAAGGCCGGAACGGAATGCTATGCCCTGGGCTGGACACACCATACGACCGGAAGCCAGAACATCCGCACCATGTCGATCATTCAGCTGCTGCTGGGCAATATGGGCATTGCGGGCGGCGGCATCAACGCACTGCGCGGTGAACCCAACGTACAGGGTTCTACGGACCATTGCATTTTGTATGGCAACCTTCCCGGTTACCTGAAGATGCTCTCCGCGTCACTCGAATCTTTGGATCATTATCTTGAAAAGTACACGCCAGTATCGAAAGATCCGCAGTCAGCCAACTATTACTCGAATTATCCGAAATTCTTTGTCAGCTTTCTGAAGGCCCTGTGGGAAGACAAAGCCACCAAAGAAAATCAGTTTGGTTATAACTGGCTACCTAAGATGGATGACGGAAAACATTATTCCACGATGCACATGTTCGATGCGATGTACGAAGGCAAAGTGAAGGGGTATTTCTGCATTGGCGCGGATACGGCCGTAAGCACTCCGAATTCCAACAAAGTTCGCAAGGCGATGGAAAATCTGGACTGGCTGGTCGGTGAAAATATTTTCAACAACGAAACCTACGAGTTCTGGAGAGGTCCGGGCGTGGATCCCGCCAAGATCAAGACGGAGTGTTTTCTGCTTCCTGCCGCCGCTACCATGGAAAAAGAAGGCTCGCAGAGCAACTCTGGCCGTTGGGTGCAGTGGAAATACAAGGCCGCCGAGGCTCCCGGTGATGCTCTTCCCGTGGGCGAGATTGAAATCAAGATCATGGCGGAAATCAAGAAGCTGTATGAAAAGGAAGGCGGTCCCAATGCTGAAGCGATTGTCAATCTCAAGTGGGATTATCTGGACAGCAAGGGGCACTTTGACGTGATGAAAGTGGCCAAACGGATCAATGGTGTTTTCCTGGAAGATACGGTGATCGAAGATAAGGCCAAGGGGACAAAAACCGAGTTCAAAAAAGGTCAACTGGTGCCGGGCTTTGGAAATCTCCAGTTAGACGGCAAGACAGCCTGCGGCAACTGGTGCATCTCCGGCAGTTACACGGCAGACGGCATTAACAAGATGGCGTCTCGGGGCAAGGAAGATCCTACGGGATTGGGTCTCTTTCCCAACTGGGCATTTGCATGGCCGGTCAATCGTCGAATCCTCTATAACCGCGCTTCCTGCGATATGAACGGCAAACCCTATAATCCCAAACGTAAACTCCTGGAGTGGACGGGTGAGAAGTGGGTGGGAGATGTGCCGGACGGTCCCTGGCCGCCGCAGGCAGATAAAGAGAAGGGAAAATATCCTTTTATCATGCAAAAGGACGGTTTGGGTGCTTTGTTCGGACCCGGTATGGCCGAAGGTCCATTCCCCGAGCATTACGAACCGTTGGAAGGACCACTTACCAAGAATCCTCTGTCTGGTCAGCTGATGAATCCGGCCGCTGAAATCTTCAAGAGCGATATGGATAAGGTTGCCAATGCCAGTGAGAAATTCCCGTATGTTTGCACAACCTATTCCTGCACGGAACACTGGTGCACGGGTGCTTTGACCCGCTGGCAGGCATGGCTTCTGGAAATGCAGCCGGAGCTTTACGTGGAGA
>CAYMYR010000097.1:0-8371 GCA_964394715.1 uncultured Smithella sp. | reverse complement strand
TCAATTAAAATCAGGATTATGATTGCCTTATAAAAATAAAAATGATAAGTTATTAATATGACTTGAAGATGCATTTTAGGCGTGACGGTAATCCCATAAGATCATCATTCACCTTTAAATGACCGTCATAGAAAAATAATAAAACTCTGCGGGGGTTTTATAAAGTGATGGACGGGTGAAAATTATCTAAAGAAATCCGGAAGTGGAATTATTGGTCCTGTAAAGTCATCCCAATCCATTTATTCAATGTATAATAATACGATATGTTCACTTTAAAAACATTTTTACTGGAAAAGAAAAAAACAGTGTGGACAGTCACACCCCACGCAACTCTTCATGAAACCTTAAAAATCATGGATGAAAAAAATATTGGCGCGCTGCCCGTGGCCGAGGAAGGAAAACTGATTGGAATTTTTTCTGAGAGGGATTTCGCAAGAAGAGCTACTTCCCTGAAACAGCTTTCCATGAAACTTCCCATCAGTAAATTCATGACAAAAAAAGTCCGTTTTGTGACCCCCGAAAACACGATGGAAGACTGTATGGCTATTATGACGACTTATCGCGTAAGGCATCTTCCCATTCTTGAGAAAAATAAAATTATCGGGATCATCACCATTGGAGATGTTGTAAAAAATACGATTCAGGAACAGAAGTTCATTTTGAGAAAAGTTCTTGACTCCATTGAGGAAGGCAAAAATCATCTGCGCATGAACATCCGGTTTAATGTGGAACAGAACATCCTGCCCCTTGTTCAGGCACTGGCAAAAAAATATCCCGTCGACCCTTCTTTCCGTATGCTTGAAGATCACCTCAATCAAATCTCATCCGAATATTACCGGAAGCTGGTCACTTCTAAATTTAATTTTACCCCCACGGAAATCTCCATCATAAAACTGATTAAGGCAAATTACAGGGAAAAGGAGATTTCAGAAGCCCTGAACATTTCGCTGTCTACGGTCAAAAAGCACAAATACGCAATCCGCGGGAAACTGGGCATCAGAAATAAATCTGGTAACATTACAACGCACCTTGACTTCATGGAGTAGGTTCTATTCCATATAGAACTAAAACCCCTCCTTTATTCACCTTATCTTTTGGGAATATTCGATTATAGTAAAATCAACGGAACATTTCATAAGGAAACCGGATGTTCCGGTTTCAAAGGATTGACTAAACAGCGAAACTGGATGTTGCATGTGTTTTCAGCAGGCTGGCAGGGGAAAAGAAATTAAATGTTCAGAATCAAGACATGTGATAAAAAATAATAAGGAGGTGCTCACTATGGTTTTTGTCAGCGATATTCTTAAGGCGAAGGATCACCGGATTCATTTCATCTCTCCCAAAGCGACGGTGTATGAAGCACTGGAGAAGATGAGCCAGTATGAGGTTGGTGCCCTGGTGATTATGGAGAACAAAAAGGTTGTGGGTATCCTTTCGGAAAGAGATTATGCCAGAAAAATTATCCTCCAGGGGAAAACTTCTAAAGAGACTCTGGTGAAAGAAATCATGTCTTCAGAGTTATTTTCAGTTGCTCCGGATACAAGCGTAGAAGACGCAATGGTTTTGATGACTGGAAAACATGTAAGGCATCTGCCGGTTTTTGATAAAACAAAATTTGTCGGCATCATTTCGATTGGCGATGTCGTAAAGACGATCATTTCCAATAAAGATTTTCTCATCGACCAGTTAAGTGATTATATTACAGGTAAACATTACTAGGAATGAAAAGTCAGAAGGGGAGGTACTTCAAATATCAATTGATATTTGAAGTACCTTCATCAATGCTTACGTTCCCCGACACACTCAAACAATAAAAGGATGCTACTGATCAATTCGCAAGGCCGGCGTGCTTGTGTTGATCGGATTATCAGGCAGCGCATCAACTGTTTTAAGCCACGCTCCCAAACGCGGAAATAATACGGTCGGTGCTTTCTTTCCCATGACAATGTCAACATGAGCAGTGCCGTTGATGACATACCACTGGTCGTAAGCCGTGGGAGTCTTCTTCGATATGATGAATTCGTCCGTTGCCTGCGGGCTTACGAGAGCGCCTGTGATGGAAGAGAAAACAATCATCGGCACGGTCATGCGCGACATATTTTCGCTGTAGTAATAGTACCCGTCATTTCCGGGATGGGGAGGGGGGCCGCCTTTCATCCATTTTGCCGGCATAAAATTTTCTATTCCATTTAAATAATGTTCACGAATTACATTCTTCAAGCCCAGATCCATGTATTGGCCGAAGCTGCGCGCTGAAGCGCCGCTGACACTGTAGCGCACTAACCAATCCCCCATCAGGGGATCCATGTTTTCAGCCAACCAGAAATTCACATAATTAAAGGGGTTGGGATCTTCAACATCATCAGAAGCAACCGTATTGATGAATCCAAAGAACATGTCTGCTGACGTGTAGACCAACATGCTCGGAAGCAACTGGAGAAAATTGTCGGAGATGAAATCAAGCGGCAAAAAGAATTGGGAGCCTGCCATCATCCGGAAAATTGTTGAGTCCAGAAAACCCGGAAGCCACGGGACACCGGCCGGGTCAATGCCGATAAAGCCCTTGATGTCGGCATTCCTCGTTTTGGCCAGAGCAACACTGCTTTTGACATGGGGATGGTATCCCAGGATAAAACGTGATTTGCAAGCGGCCCTCTTTAACCATGCCGTGGCAGCGTTCCCGCAGTCCAGATAGGTGCCCTGCAAATAGGCATAGGCAACCAGTCCCCCTGTGCTGTGGCCGCCGATGAACATTCTTTTTCCAGTTATTTCCTTGACCCTGGCGATCGCTGCCGGAGCATCCAGAGCGGCCCAGGTATCCAGCGTATTGAGACTCCTGTCGTTGTTTCCTGCGCTCTGTATGGGAGCACGGCCGGTGTTCCGGTAATTGACGAGCCATGGGTCGTATCCCTGGAGCCAGAGGTAGTGTGCCAGGTTGTAATAACGCATCTTATCGGCTTTGATGCTGGTATCATAGTCTGTCTTTTCCGTGTTCAAGGTCCAGGCCGGAGCGCTGGATACAGGCGGGATGTCCACGTTTTCGTATGCTTCTTTCATATCGGCCGGGGTGCAGGAGAGGAACTGGTTCATATTTACCATGATACCCGTAAAGATTACAACCGGCGTGCCCCGGGTGCGGAATTCCGGAGTTTCATTCGTGTGAGGTGCATAGCGATACAGATAGATCGTTCCGCCGTCATCGGCTGTGGCACTGTAGACCCCCTGGGTGTTCAAGGGAACAGGGCTTGAGGCCTGGCTCACCGTTGATGCCATGGCGATCCAAAAAGCCGCAACCATCATGATGATCAGCAGGCTCTTGTAATGATTGGAATTTCCCCATAGAGGTATCTTTGCAAGCCGGGTCAAGTTCTCATCCGCTCCTGTTACAAATTTATAAATTAACGGGCACCTTCGAAATCTTTTATCACAGCGCCCCTATTTTTTAATAGCATTGCCAGTTCATGATTTTTTGCTTTTTTAGCCAACGAATAAGGGGTGCTGTTGTCATTGCCTCTAACGTTAACATCCGCGCTCTTGTCGATTAGCATTCCGGCAACATTCAGATATCCGTAACCTGATGCAAATAAAAGAGCCGTATACCCATGGCTGTCTTTTGCATTTACATCAGCCCCGCTGTCGATAAGCATTTTGACGATATCTGAATATCCATAACTAGAGGCCCACATAAGAGGTGTAATGCCATCTTCGTCTTTGGCGTTTAACTCTGCGCCATTATTGATTAAGATTTGCACCGTCTCCTCATTGCCTGTCCAGATGGCGTACATTAAAGGAGTATATCCTCTGCAATCAGGTTCGTTAATATAAGTGCCTTCATTGATCATTTTTTGTACAACCAGAGAATCACCCCTTGCACATGCATGTATAAGAGGAGATTTTGCGGCACAACCGCACAGGAGAAAAAATATTGCAATGGTGAAACCAAAATAAATGCTTCGATGCTTCATAGACGCGTTTCTTTTCCTTTTTATTTCTTGAATGACACGTAATCCTGAATACTGCAAACAGTAATTTGTCCAGGGGAACCGGTTGATCCCGGCCGATATTTTGAATAAAAACAGAATGCGGATGACAGCGATCAGAGGATCTGAATCTGATGATGTTCATGGTCTGCTTGATATCCGAAGCAGAAGAGAGGCTGTCCCGTGATCGGAGCAGCCCCTCTTTCGTTAATGACTTTCTGATTTAATCCCTTTTTGAAATCATGCCGGATTTCAGCACAACAAGGAGATCAAAATCACTGCATGACTTTGAGAATATCCACAGTCAAATAGGTGTTCAGTGTGTATGCACAGGTGGCGAGTGCACTTATATCCTGGTTGTCCGGCGGATTGCCGTTCACATCAAAGCAATCCTCCGTGTTCGGGTCACATACAGAGGGGACCCATCTTTTTTCGTCATACGCCCACCCATAGGCATCACAGGAGCCAGCCTGGTTCTTTTGCAGGTAGGTGAGCCACCCCTGGGCCACCGGATTGGTTGCCCACCAGATATGATAGGCTTTTTTCTGATCTGCCAAGCTTCCGGCTGCAGAGGCCATTTCAGCCCCAGTCGGAGAACCCGCAGCCGTATAGATCGTTGAATAGGACTCAACATCGAAGGTCGTGAAACTGGTCGTTGGAACAACCCAGGCAGGCTTGGTTCCGCCGCCAATGGTCGTATAAAACTTCGGGTTGGGACAGGTGTTCTGCCCAAAGAACTGCATGATGTAGGGGCAGCCGTCATTGGTTCCGTTATAGGCATTGACGTTGGTCCTGCACGCTTTTTGTCTTGTCGGGCTGCAACCGGTATAGTTCATGGTGGCATTCGCGTTCAGTCCATCAACGGCACTGATATCATACGTGATATTCCCGTCGAGGGGGGCAGAGATATTGAATTCGTACAGCATGACTTTCTCCGGGGCCGGCATGGTAATTCCTGTTTTGGTTACCCATGTCGTTGTGCCGGATGTTTCGGTATTTCCACTGACATAGTTATTATAGTACCATCCGGGACCGGTATATGCGCCGACGGTAACAGTTGGCGGCACGATCCGAAGGACTTCTCCTTCAAGCAGATCAATCTTGTTTGTTACGGCGATCTTCTCGATCAGACCGCTGACTCGGGTGATGTAAAAAGCCGTGCCGGATCTTTCGAAGGCCGCACTCATGGCAGCCCATTTGTTCGAATACTCTGCCGGATCAGACCCGGCGTTGCAATTTCCAAAATCCGCCTCGGCTTTGGAGCAGGGCGGCTTGCTCCCTGTCAACCAGATCGTGATGGGAGATAAGGTGCTATTGCGGTACAGGATCGAGAAAACGTTACCAACGTAGATCGGAAACGGATAGTTGCGAACGGTCACTGTAAGGGTAAAATTCTGAGTTGCATTGGGGAGAACGCCGTTACTGGCAGTAATGATCAGTGCGTAGGTGCCCTCAGTACCGCTTGCCGGTGTTCCACTTAAGATGCCACTTGTGGCATTGAAGGTCACGCCTGTCGGCAACGTTCCACTCAGAGCAAATGTCGGATCTGGGTTGCCGCTTGCCCGGACAGTGAAGATTCCGCCCATACCTTCCGTAAATGTCGTGCTATTGACACTTGTGATGGTTGGAGCAACTACGATGCTCCATATATTAGGTGTAGGAGTGCCGCTGCCGGTACAACCTGTAATAATCATGAACAACGAAACTGCCAGTAACATCAATCTTTTTTTCATTGTATTCTCCTAACATGAACTACAAGTAGTAAAGATGTATTACACTCTCGCCAGTCTTTTCATATCTGGAGCGATGGAATTAACGGTTTTCATGCTGTACAAGTCTTCTACAGCGTCATCAGATCATTGTTCTGCATCGGCCGGATTTCAGGATGGGTCTTTTAAAATGCCCGGCAGTTTTGCTGTTGTATCTTTCACACGGACTTGAGTTAAAAACGTTGCGCCGCACCTTTTCAGATAGTTTGCATAACTTGATAGCAAACACTTTTAAGTAATTTTTTAAAACAAATCAATAGATATTACTTCTTTAAAGATGGGTTCGAAGCAGCTTAAAATGCTGCCGCAAGTCATTGTGCCGGCCTCCTTTACCTGGCTTTTTCGTTGTTGATGCCCAATTTTTCCATTTTATCCGTAAAGGTGTTGCGGTTGATCCCCAGATAGGCTGCCGCCGCGCTCTTGACGTTGCTGGATCGCCTCAAGGCGATTCTGAAAAGTCCTTTTTCCACCATTGCCATGATTTCTTCATGCAGTCGGCTTTTGCCGTTGTCGGATCCATACAGAACCGTTGTCAGATCTTCCAGTTTTTTTTCCAGCATTTCTTCCACCGCCGGGTGGCACTTTTCCTGAAGGCCACTCCCTGCCGCCGGTTTATTTTTCGTTTTTTTCACACTCATGATCACACTACCCCTGTGTTTGAAACGGTCTTTTCAATTCATTTGTTTCTCTGTAAACACGATGCTCAAAACAGCCGCCAGATTTTACAGTTTGAGAAGCCCGGTTACGATAATGGCTGCAATAATCAACACGACAACCCAGGTCAGCACGATCAGGGATGTCCGCCTGACGGGATGTTCCAGGTAATTTTTTACTTCCCCTTCTACCCTTTCATCCCCCAGCTTTCCCGCCAGAAACTGGATCAGTTTTGTATGATCCTCCAGAAGATTGGACAAGATGTAAAACCCTCTGGTTGTCGTAAAAAGAAAATAGGCCTTGTTGCGTATGATGACAACGCCCAGATGCGTGATTTCCGCCCAGGTGAATATTTTTGTGCGGAAAAATTTTCTTATGCGTAATCCGTTTTCGGATACGGCAGCCTCCCTCTCCATGGCTTCAATGGCAATCATCATGGTGATGATGAACAGGGTGGCCAGAAGTATTTTTTCCCAGGATTCGCCGCCGAACAGGCTTAAAACCAGAAGAACAAACAGAAGAACAACTGCTGTAAGAAAAGGGATAATAAATGCTTTCTGAATTTTATAAACCTGTTCCAAGGATTGTCCTCTGACTATTTTGCCGCAGTTCTTACGAAATCGCCGCTTTTGCCGCCGCTTTTCGTCAAAAGCAAAATATCGCTGATCACCATTTCCTTGTCCACGGCCTTGCACATGTCATAGATGGTCAATGCGGCCACGCTGACCGCCGTCAGCGCTTCCATCTCCACACCGGTTTGACCGACCGTCCGAACCTGCGACTCGATAACGATCTGCGAGCTTTCGCGATGAAATTCAAACTCAACATCGATGCTGGTCAGCCTGAGCGGATGACAAAGAGGAATCAATTCGCCGGTTTTTTTGGCCGCCATGATGCCCGCGATTTTAGCGGTTGTCAGCACGTTGCCTTTGGCCATCTTTCCTTCTTCAAGAAGCGCGAACGTGCCGCTCTTCATTTTTACTTTGCCGCGCGCCCTGGCTTCGCGCGCCGTTTCATTCTTTGCCGTTACATCCACCATATGAACATGGCCTGCGTCGTTAATGTGGGATAGTTTTTTCATGGCGACTGCTGACGTACGTTTGGTTTTTTTTGAACACTTAACTGGTTAATTCATTTGGACAGAACCTAGCACAGCGATCCTGATCAGTCAAGGAAGTGGAAAAGAATTTTTTTACAATTAAAAACTTGATATATATGAGTGAATTAGCTATTAGTTTCCCATCACAAATTCTTTCCTGGAGAAAAAAGTGTTTATCAAAGTGCTCAGCATGAGCGTAATCGGCATGGAATCATTTCCTGTGTCGGTCGAGGTGGATGTGTCTCAGGGCCTGCCTCAATTTTCCACGGTTGGTCTGCCGGATGCGTCTGTAAAAGAGAGTCGGGACAGGATCAGGGCCGCCATCAAGAACTCCGGTTACTCCTTTCCGCGGTCTCATGTGACCATTAATCTGGCGCCTGCCGATATCCGCAAGGAAGGAACGGGATTTGATCTACCAATTGCTGTGGGGATTCTTGCTGCGGAAAACATGATTGAAGAAGAGGCTCTTTTGAAATCCATTTTTCTGGGAGAACTGTCACTGGATGGCAGTATTAAGGGTGTACGGGGTGTTTTGACTGCTACTTTTAAAGCAAGGGAGCTGGGCGCCCGATCGGTTTTTGTGCCTTATGAGAATGCCGCGGAGGCGGCAATGGTTGAAGGCGTTGATGTTTACGGTATCAAAACACTTCCTGATGTTGTCGAGTTTCTGGCGGGCAGACAGATAGTGGCGCCGCATCAAACGGACACAAAAAGTCTTTTTCAGCAGAATCATCGTTACGATGTCGATTTTTCAGAGATCAAAGGACAAAAGCTGGCGCTCAGGGCGCTGGAGATTGCCGCGGCCGGCGCGCACAATGTGCTCATGATCGGCCCTCCGGGTTCCGGAAAAAGCATGCTGGCCAGACGGA
>CAYMYR010000096.1:0-8514 GCA_964394715.1 uncultured Smithella sp. | reverse complement strand
TGATCCAGGCCGGCAAGAATAAGATTTCTTTTGTTTGCCGGGTTAATGTTGCGGACATGCCAGAACTTACCTTCTGAAAAATAATCCAACCGTGATTGAAATAACAGTTTGACCAATTGAGGAATACCAAACTGGTTTTTTGGTTTCATTTGATTATTCCAGTTTCTTCGGGAGACCTCTCATTAATCCCGCGATGTATAAAGGAGCGAAAACTGCTGCCACAAGATAATCATTGACTGATTTTTGGGGGTTTATTGCGCCCAATCTGCCGCCGCGGAGACTTCGGGACAAACCACTGTAAAAGAATTTTCTCGCAATCCAGTCAAGACGCATTTTGGATACCGGGATATAATGCCTGACAACCACCCTACCCGTATAACAAACGCGAAATCCCTGCCGCCTTACCCTTTCACAAAACTCGGAATCCACCCCGCCTAACAAAGTTCCTTTTTGCCTGCCCAGATTTTCATTAAAATACGCCTGCTTTCCCAATCTCTTTATATGAAGCCCCATGCTGCCGCCAATGATCCTGCCTGTTTCAATCATGTCTTCGCCCAGGTCAAGCAGCGAATATTGATCCATCATAATGTTGGTCTTCATATACCACAGTGGTGCTTTCTGCCACTTCGGAACAATCTTACCGCCCACGACATCATAATGGTTCTCTTTTATAATGCGGGAAAAATGATACGCCCAATCCGGCGGAAGAATGATATCCGGGTCCGTCCAGAGAAGAATGTCGGTCCTGCACATTTTTACGGCCGTATTTCTTGCATAGGCACATCCACGGGAAGGAATTACCCTGTAGAGAAAAGAGATATTCGATGATGATATTTTTTTGCAGAATATTTCCGTCTCCCGTTGATGGGACTGATCCAGAACAAATACCTCGGCCCGAACTTTTTCCTGCCTTGCAATTCCTTCCAGGGCCGAGTGAAACAAATGGTCAGGTTCCTGATATCTTGTCAGGGCGATGGTAACGGAAATCTTATGGTCAATCATACATTACGGTTCTTTCCAGCAACAGGAACTCCCTTTCTGCGGTTTTGAATATAGGGGGCATGAAATGGTGAGTCAAGATGATTATAACCGCATGCCCTGAAGGGCAGTTTTCCTGAATTAACGCAGGATATGTCAACGCAGGCGCTGATGGTACGTCCTGTACATCTCCATCCATTCCTCGCCTGATCGGGCATAGAAATCGTCCCGGAATTTTTTCTCCAGTTTCTTCTGCGCCTTCATCACGGCATTGCCCACCATGTCGTTTTCGATGTACTCATCCTCGCCAAGCCCCAGGCCTCGCATCAGGCTTGCGACATTCCCGCCGAAGAGCTGAAAAATGGGGTCATCAAGGGAATTCAAGAAGCAGACATGGTCAGGTCTGTATTCTGAAAGCAGGTTTGCCTCTTTGGAATAAACCGGATAGTGTTCCAGAAAGACAGCGGTCTTTTTGTTAAGGTCAAATAACCGCATGGATCCGGCTAATTTGATTTCGATATTCATGTGATTCTCTTCATTAAGGTGCCGGTTAAATGTCCGCTGCGTCTGCTCGAACCATGCTAAGCAAAGGTCCGGCCGGTTTTTTGTCAGGTAATCCAGGGCTCCCTTTTGCTTTGCGGCAGATGTGATCCAGACCAGGTCGGTCCGCGGGACGGCTGATATTTTATTGAACACGTCGAATATACCCATGGCTTGCTTTTCCACATTTGGGGAATTCTGTCAAAATGTCTCTGCACTGCCCTCTGTCACTATACTGATTTTGCATGATAAGCCTTCAGGGCGATAAGATTGCCGCTGAAGATTTTCTCCTGGTACAGGTTGACCAGGCCCGCAATGTTGAATGAATTGCCAGGAACATCCTTTTTGCAAATATATGTAGCGTGGAATTGCGAGTCAAGAAGATTTTAACTGTATACCCTGAAGGGCTCGCGTGAGTTTCCGGATTCGGCTTGCAAGGTGAATCGGTTCATGAAGCCGCCAACGGACTAACGCTTCACGGGAGATATTCCAACGCAACCAATCGGCCTGCGCCGGCCCAGAAAAAATCTGATATTTCAAGATTACAAAGGCGCTTCGACAAGCTCAGCGTCCCGCTCCACGCCATTTTTTTAGGAGTTTTCATGCACAAACTGATATTTCAAAACCCGAGCCAACACTTGCCTTTCATTACAATATTATCTATATTCAGAAACAATTATTTAGGGAGTTTTGTTGATGGAAGACAGGCAGTTTGGCCGGATTCGTTTTCTTTGCGGGGAAAACGGGGGAAAGTATCCTTTCAATCATTCTTTATATATTCAGGGTGACAACCTGCGTGTGGTTGTGGATCCCGCGTGCTCACATGCCAAGCTCACTCGCCTGAAAGAAGAAGGTGTGGACCAGGTCTGGCTGTCGCATTGGCACGAAGATCATATTCACTACATGAATGAGTTTGAAGGGTGCACCGTCTGGATTTCCAAACGTGATTTTCCTCCGCTGACCGACCTTAATATTTTCATGGACTGGTACGGCTTGCTTGCTCCGGACCAGCGTGCCTACTGGAAAAAGATCATGCTTGAAATGTTCGACTTCCGGCCCCGGCAGACAGCTTGCTTTATCGAAGATGATCAGCTCATTGATCTGGGCGGATTGAGTGTTCAGACAATTGCCACACCCGGCCATACGCCGGGACATTTGTCATTTTATTTCCCTGAGGAGGATTTGCTTTTCCTCGGAGATTACGACTTGACGGCGTTCGGGCCCTGGTATGGCGACGTTGCCTCCAGTATTGAAGATACGATCCGGTCCATCCACAGGCTCAAAAATATTCCCGCCAGCCGCTGGATTGTGGCGCACAATACCGGGCTATATGAAGAGAACCCCGGCCCACTGTGGGATCAGTATGAAAGTGTCATCTACGAGAGGGAATCGAAGCTACTGGCCGCCCTGGAAAAACCGAAAACGCTTGAGGAAATCTGCGCCTGCTGGATTATTTATGGAAAGCCCCGCCAGCCGAAAGAGTTTTTTGAGTTCAATGAAAAGGTCATGATCGGCAAACACCTGGAGTATGCTCTGGGCCAGGGGCGGATCGTTTGCGAAAACGGCCGCTACCGACGCACATGATCCATGCAGACTGATATTTCAACAGTTTGTTGCCCAAACGATATCCCTTTGAGCAGCCATTGAAAGCGTTTTGTCTCATGAATCAAAGCGCAGCGAAAGATCAGTAATGACAACTGTCTGAGCCGCAGGCGAGTTTTGTCATTACCTTTCGCAAGCTTTAGATTTATTCAAAACGCTTTTAGGCAAGCGAAAAGGATATTTGGGCAACAGCCCGTCAAGACCTGACCCCAGCCTTCCCCCCGGCCTTCAGCCTTTTTTCTTCGGCTTGACTTATCTGCCGGATGATTTTATAAATTCTTTTATAAAGAAAAAAAATAATGCCGCAAATTTGTTTATCGGTTTCCACACACGTGCAGGAGGAACAGCGTCGCTGCATCAAAACAGGGCATTGTTCAAAAAGGATTCCAGCAAGGCTCCACAGGCATAAGTAAAAAGGAGAATAAAATGAAAAAATATCTATTGATCATTTTGTTAATGTTTTCCTTGTTTGCGCCGGCAAAAAGCATATCTTCAGAAGATAAGGCCTATTACATCAAGATACCTCCGCAGAATTTTTTCATAGAAATTTATGAGGACGGCAAAAAAATCGAAAACCGGTATTTGTATGTTGACTTAAAAATACTAAGCAGAAAAGATGTGCAATGGACGACAATATTTCTGGACGGTTCCCGCCGCTGCATCAGGAAGGGTACGGCCATTTATAAGCCGGTTGTCAGCCGCTGGGATGATGCAATATACGATATCAATTATGATAAAAATTCTTTTCAATTAAAACTGAAATTCCCGCACGCTGATGAAGAAATGACAGTGAAAGGATCAAGAATAAAAAATACTTCAGATTTTCAAATTGAAGGCACCGGGTACAGGAAAGATCTGGTTTCCAATAAAGAAGTGCCCATCGAATGGAAATCGATCATCACTGATGCATGGTAATAACACGAAGCGCTCAAGTCATTGGAAGAACGAGGAAAATCTATTCATTCCCACAAAATGCGGAATGAATATGATTTCTCCACAGCAAATATTGATATCAACCTCGTTGTTTCATTCCCTAGCTGATTTCTTATAAGTATTTGAATATACTAATTAATATCTATATTTTCAAATCTTTATCTCTAAAAGCACTCGTCATTCGAACCGGCTTTTTGCATCATTTTTTTCAAAATTTTTTTCAAATTCCCTCATCCCCGTTATACTCCATTGTGCTTAAAACCAACCCTCAATATTTCGAATTTCGATTTTTCTACATTGCAATCAAATAATTGATTTTATTTAATTATCTAAAAAACCCGGTGGTCATACATTGGCACAGAATACTAGCATCACACTTGTAGTATACCCCAAATAAACTAGTGAGACTTTTCCGAAAAACTATGTCATACCTCTTGCCAACTTCAGCGATGAAGGAATTTGATTCAAAACAAAGCCAGGAAAGAAAAAAGGAGACTTTTCATGCACCCCAGAAACGAAATATCTGTAAAGGAACAACTCGCGGGTAAACGAATTCTGATCACAGGGACAACGGGGTTTTTAGGAAAAGTTGTCATCGAAAAAATCATCCGTGAAATACCGGATGTCGAGAAGATTATCCTGCTGGTTCGTGGAAATGAAAAATACCCCACAGCCAGGGAACGTTTTGATCATGAAATCGCTTTAGCCACCATCTTCGATCGTCTCAAAGAAGAAAGTCCTGCCTTTTTCAGGCAATTCTGCAAGGAAAAAATCGAATGCGTGACTGGCGAGCTGACCCAAAAGAATTTCGGTCTGAGCAAAGAAGGGTTTTCAGAGCTTTCCGGCCGGATCGACATGGTTATCCATGTGGCAGCTTCTGTGGATTTCCGCGAACAGCTGCAGAAGGCTTTAAATATCAATACCCTGTGCCTGCTGAATGTTGCGGAACTGGTCAAGGCGGCGGGAAACATTCCCATGGTGCATGTATCAACCTGTTTCGTGAACGGCTTCAATACAGGGGACTGCCGGGAAGAAGTCGTTGTTCCCGTAACCAGGGGCTTCACAAGAAACGCGAAAGGTTTTTATCAGGTCCGTCCGCTCATTGCCAAACTGGAGAAAAAGATCAGGAAGGTTGAAAAAAGCTGCTCCCGGCCCGATCAGCTTGCTGAACGTCTGGTTGAGCTGGGCGCAAAAGAATCCCATCGTTATGGCTGGAACGATACATACACATTCACAAAGTGGCTCGGTGAACAAATCATCATGGAGGAACTCTCGGGTTCCACATTGACCATTGTCCGTCCTGCGATCATTGAAAGCACCTACCAGGAACCGGTTCCGGGATGGGTTGAGGGTGTTAAAGTGGCGGACGCCATCATCCTGGCCTATGCGCGCGAAAAAACTCAGTTCTTCCCCGCCCGGGCAAACGGCGTCATCGATGTTATTCCGGCTGATTTTGCGGCAAACAGCATGATCCTGGCCGCGGCCGAAGCGTTTGCAATACCGGGCACGCACCGAATCTACCAGTGTTCAACCGGCTCGACAAACCCCATCACAGTCGGCCGTATGGTGAATTTGCTTCAACTGGAGTCCAACCGCAATGCCGAAGCCTATGAGAAACTGTATCCGAAAGGCAAACCGAGAAGAAACTTCCGGATTGTTGACCGGAGACTTTTTATTGCGGCAATGTCCGCACTGAAGGGCGCTGTAACGGTTTATGACGGGGTCTGCAAGATGACCGGCATGAAAAACAGGATCCGTAAAATGACTGATTTTGTGAATACAACCATGAAACTGGCCATCACCTTTTCTTTTTACGCGTCACCTCAATATGTGTTTCACAACAATAATCTCATGGATCTCGCTTCACGGGTAACGTCTGCCGACAGCAGCGCTTTTCCAGTGGACGCGCGAATCATCGAGTGGGAAAGCTACATGGGCCCGATTCATCTGACCGGATTGAACCGCTATGCCTTGAAGGCCCGCAAGACCGCCCTGCAACAGGCAGAGGATACCATCCGGGTCCCGAGTGTCGCGCAGATTCCCGCAGTTGGCGGAAGCCTGGAAAGCGGAACGGCGTTATAGCCCTGCCGGAAGCGAAAAGCAGGAAAATTACCACGAAAGAGGTATTTACAAGCCGCTTCCCTCAAGTTAATTCGTTGTGTCGTTTGAAAAACCCGGCATCAAAGAGGCCGGAAGCCGAAGTGGAGATTTGAATGAACAACACGAAAAAAAACAAAGAAACCGGAATGGATTCCGGAAAGAAAAAGGACAAATACCGCATTATCGGTCCCCTCTATGATTTCCTGAGCAATCTGTACAGCGGCCGTTCCATCCATCACTGCAAGATCGCCATGATCAACAAGGATAACATCAAAAAGGGCGACCGGGTTCTGTTTGCCGGCGTGGGACATGGACTGGACGCCATTAAGGCGGCTGAATTGGGTGCTAATGTTACTGTTGTTGACCTTTCGGAAACCATGCTGAATCAATTCCGTCAAAATTTGAAGAAGCAAAACAAGAAATTGAAGATCCGCCAGGTCCACTCGGACATCCTGGAATTTAACGAATTTCAAAAATATGACATGGTGGTCGCGAATTTCTTTTTAAACGTCTTTTATCAGGACATGATGACCAAGATCCTGGAGCAGCTTGTCCGGCTGGGAAAACCGGGGGCAAAAATTGTCGTGGGAGATTTTTCCTATCCTTCGGGCAACATCATTTCAAGAGCTTTCAAGGTCATTTACTGGTACGGCGCCGTTCTTTTCTTCTGGGTTGTCGCCAGAAACGCCGTCCACAACATTTATAACTATCCGGAGTTCATGGAACGCGTCGGTCTGGTTATCAAGGAAAAAAAATATTACAAACTGGGAATTGTAAATTGTTACTGGTCTGTCCTGGGTCAAAAGCCGGCCTGAGGATAAACTTTTCATTCATTAAGTTATTTCGAGGTGACGATAGTGGAAAAAGTTTTAACATTTCCTGCGGGAGCAGTTGCTGAAGAAAGTGGTTTTTCTCATAGTGAACGTGTCGCTTGCCTGAAGGAACACGGTGCGCATTCGCAGTCTTTCTCAACCATGCAGCCAGGCATGGAGTATTTCGACCTGCCCGGCATCGGTTACATTGCTTTCATGAAGAGGTGGGGATTCAAAATGGTGCTGGCCGATCCGGTCTGCGACCCGGCCCACTTCGAATTCATTATCGACAAGTTTCTCCAATATCATCCGACTGCCCAGTTTGTTCAGGTAACCAAACCGGTTGTAGACATTCTGCGTCGGAAATACAAATATTACGGGACCCAGTTCGGTTCCGAAATCCGGATTGATCTGCAGAAGTGGAATCTCAAGGGCGGCAAGAAACAGGTGATCCGCACGGCCATCAACCAGTCGGCCACCATGGGTGTCGAGGTCAGGGAAAGCCACAAGGACGATCATGCCGAAGAGATCTCCAGAAGCTGGATCAAGACCAGGGCGTGCAGCCGTCAGGAAATTCGTTTTCTGATCCGGCCGCTCAAGAATGATTACAAGGAAAACTCACGTCATTTCTACGCCTATCTGAAAGGCAAACCCGTTGCTTTCATCTTTTTCGACCCGATCTATGAGGGAAACCGGATTGTCAGTTATGTTCCCAACATCTCCCGCTCCTGCCCTTCCTTCAAACAGGGACTGTGGTACGTGATTATGAACCACGCCATGGAAGTCTTCAAACAGGAAGGCATACCCTATATGGATCTCGGCCTGGTTCCGCTGATGGTGGCCGATGAAATCGAACCGCAGGAATCAAAAATGCTCCGGAAAATAACCGGCCTCATTCATGAAAATGGAAATTTTCTTTTCAACTTCAAGGGGCTTGAGTTCGCAAAGGGTCGTTTTCAGGGCACGGTGGGAAGGAACTACTGCTGTCACAGAAGATCGACCCCTCTGTTCTCATTGCTTGCTCTCCTGAGGATGACGGGAATCATCTAGGTAGTGCGTCAGAGATAAGCTGTCGCTTCGACCGCGTTCAGCTGCGCTCAGGATAAACTCCAGAAGAAATCTTAAAGACTTCGAATCCCGATGAGTCGGGATTCGAAGTGACTCAAAGGAAATTCCTTTAACCTTGATCCTTGCACCTTGATCCTTCTTTTCTGAGCCTGTCGAAGCGTGAACAAACAATCCGAAGGGTTATGACACCCAAAGACAATAAATCTCTCTATTTTTTGCGATGGCAGCTGAATACATAAGTGAATGTCACTGATTTGTCCTCCGCCGGAAACAATGTCGCAATTAGCTCTTTGTCATTGCGAGCTCCGACAAGGAGCGTGGCAATCTTTTTGTTATCCTATAGACATGAGATTGCTTCGGTCGCTTTACTCCCTCGCAATGACATTCCTCCCCCTGAACCCCCTCCAGATTGTGTCATAATAATAAAAAAATGTGTCATTCCCGCGAAGGCGGGAATCCAGAAGTCGTCCCCGCGAAAGCG
>CAYMYR010000095.1:0-8611 GCA_964394715.1 uncultured Smithella sp. | reverse complement strand
ATTCGTCCCACCATTAAAACGGTTGTGACGGGTGTTGAAATGTTCCGTAAAACCCTGGACGAAGGGCGTGCGGGAGATGATGTCGGTTTGCTGATTCGCGGTATCAAGCGTGAAGAAGTGGAAAGAGGCCAGGTTGTTGCGAAACCCGGTTCCATTACTCCTCATACAAAATTTGAAGCGGCTGTTTACGTTCTGACCAAGGAAGAAGGCGGTCGTCATACACCGTTCTTCTCCGGTTACCGTCCGCAGTTTTATTTCCGGACAACGGACGTGACGGGTGTCGCGACGCTGCCCGAAGGTGTGGAGATGGTCATGCCGGGCGATAACGTCAAAATGACCGTTGAACTTATTATGCCCATCGCCATGGAAGAGCAGTTAAGATTCGCCATCCGTGAAGGCGGCAGAACAGTTGGTGCCGGTGTCGTAAGCAAAGTTATTGAATAGAAACTGTAGGTTATCATATCAATGAAAGAACAAAAAATAAGAATTCGTCTCAAAGCTTACGATTATAAACTGCTGGATCGTTCTGTTGAAGAAATAGTGGAGACTGCAAAAAGGACCGGTGCGCGTGTCGCCGGTCCCATACCGCTTCCTACGGAAATCAATAAGTACTGTGTCAATCGTTCGCCGCACGTGGATAAAAAGTCTCGGGAACAGTTCGAAATTCGCACACACAAAAGATTGATTGATATTGTTGAGCCGACGCAAGCCACGGTGGATGCGCTGATGAAGCTGGATCTATCGGCGGGGGTGGATGTCGAAATAAAAGCGTAGGCGAGAAGTTGTGACAGTGGAAAATGGGCTTTGTCATCCATTTCCCGGAATGTTGAATATCGTGGCGTAATTTATATAAAGTTGGATGAATGATGAGTAAGGGAATCATTGGAAAAAAATTAGGGATGACGCAGGTATTTGCCGAGGATGGCTCTGCTGTCGGTGTCACAGCCATTGAGGTTGAACCGTCAATTGTCGTTCAGGTGAAGACAAAAGATAAGGATGGTTATGATGCCATTCAAGTTGGATATGGCCGGATGAAACAGAAAAATGTTACCAAACCTTTACAGGGCCATTTTAACAAAGCCAATAAAGGTTTTTTCCGTGTACTGAAGGAATTTCCAGTAAAGGACAACCAGTACGAGACCGGGCAGGAGATTACATCTGAAATATTTCAGTCTGGAGACTTCGTCGATGTTGTTGGAACATCAAAAGGTAAAGGCTTTCAGGGTGTTATGAAAAGGCATGGATTCGGCGGCGGTCGTGCGACCCACGGTTCCATGTTCCACAGAGCTCCCGGATCCATTGGCGCCAGTGCTGATCCATCCCGGGTATTTAAAGGCACAAAAATGGGCGGTCATATGGGAAATGTCCGGAAAACCGTTCAAAACCTTCAAATCTGGCAGGTTCGTCCTGAAAGAAATTTATTATTATTAAAAGGCTCTATTCCGGGCGGGAAAAACGGCTATGTGGTCATCAAACAGGCCAGGAAAAAAAGTGCGTAAATCAGTGGAGTTATAAACATGTCAGTCGCAGATGTTTTTGATATTGAAAAGAAGAAGGTCGCTGAAGTCGAATTGAATGACGCCGTATTTGGGGCGGAAATCAGCGAAGCGGCAATCTATGATGTGGTCAAGATGCAGCTGGCATCGCGCCGTTCCGGTACGTCAGCCACCAAGGGAAGAAATGATGTGAGTGGCGGTGGAAAGAAACCATGGCGTCAGAAGGGAACAGGACGTGCCCGTTCCGGAACATCCCGATCTCCCATCTGGAGAGGCGGCGGTATTGTTTTCGGACCTCAACCCCGCGATTATTCATACAGCGTCCCGAAAAAGGTTAGAAAAAAGGCTCTTATCTCTGCGTTGAGCATGAAAGTCAAAGAAGAGAAAATGACAATATTGCAGAATTTCCCCATGGAATCGATCAGCACGCGGGCCTTTCAGAAAGTTGTGGATCTTTTCGGTCTGAAAAAAGCGCTTTTTGTTGTTGATCATGACGATGTCATTTTAATGAAGTCATCGCGAAATTTGAAAAACGTAAAAATGATTCGGTCGGAAGGAATTAATGTTTATGATGTCCTGAATTACGAGCATCTGGTCCTTCTTGAACCCTCTATAAAAAAGATTGAGGGGGCATTGCTGGCATAATGGAACTGCATCAGATCATCAAAAGAATATTAATCACGGAAAAAAGTAACATTGATCGTGAAGAAGCGAATAAATACCACTTTGAAGTTGATCGAAGAGCCAACAAAGTTGAAATTGTCAACGCGGTGGAAAAGTTATTCAAAGTAAAAGTCACCGAGGTCCGCGTCATTAACGTTTTAGGAAAAAGAAAACGAATGGGCAGGATCATGGGGCAGAAGAATTCCTGGAAAAAAGCGGTTGTGACATTGGCAAAAGGCAGCCGTATTGAAGTCGCCGAAGGCGTATAGAACGAGTGAAGGATTAAGCAAATGGCTATTATCAAATACAAACCGACGTCACCCGGCAGGAGATTTCAGAGCGTTTCTGATTTCGCAGAGATTACGTCAACCGAGCCGGTGAAAAGCCTTTTAATGCCGGTCAAGAAAACGGGCGGCCGCAACAGTTACGGCCGAATCACGGCGCGTCATATTGGTGGCGGTCACAAGCGCAAATATCGTATCATTGATTTCCGGCGTAACAAAGCGGATATCCCTGCTAAAGTTGCTTCCATTGAATACGATCCGAACCGGTCGGCCAGAATCGCTTTGCTGAACTATCGTGACGGTGAAAAAAGATATATTGTAGCACCTGCGCAGATTAATGTCGGTGATGTTCTGGTCAGCGGTGCCAAGGCTGATATTAAACCGGGTAACGCCATCCCTTTGAAGTATATCCCTTTGGGTTCCTTGATCCATAATGTGGAATTAAAAGTAGGTCGGGGGGGGCAACTGATCCGGTCGGCAGGTGCTTACGGCCAGCTGATGGCCAAGGAAGGCACCTATGCTCAGGTGAGACTTCCGTCCGGTGAAGTGCGTAAAGTTTACATCGAATGTATGGCGACCATCGGCCAGGTTGGGAACAACGATCACGAAAACGTCAGTATCGGTAAGGCGGGCCGGACCCGTTGGATGGGTAAGCGTCCTCACGTTCGAGGTGTAGTCATGAACCCCGTGGACCATCCGATGGGAGGTGGCGAAGGTAAATCGTCAGGTGGTCGTCACCCCTGTACTCCCTGGGGGATTCCGACCAAAGGGCACAAAACGAGAAAGAATAAGAGAACTGATAAATATATCGTAAAGAGAAGAGGTTAATAAAACGTGGCACGTTCGATCAAAAAAGGTCCTTATATTGAAGAAAGCCTGCTGGCCAAGGTTAGAAAGATGGAAGCCGAAAACAGCAAGAATGTCATCAAGACTTGGTCGCGGCGTTCAACTATAACACCCGAGTTAATCGGGTACACGTTTGCCGTGCATAACGGGAAGAAATTCATTCCCGTCTACGTGACAGAGAATATGGTGGGTCATAAGATGGGCGAATTCGCGCCGACGAGAACTTTTTATTCCCATTCCGGAGACCGGAAAACAAAGGTTAAAAAGTAATAATTGATGCGCCAACGGTCAGGTTTGGAGTTGATGAAATATGGAAGCAAAAGCAGTTGCAAAATATATTCGGATGTCGCCCCAAAAAGTCAGGCTGGTTGTTGATCTGATTCGGGGAAAGAAGGTGCAGGAAGCACGAAATATCCTGCTCTACACCAGGAAGTATTCAGCGGGTATTATTGCCAAGGTTCTGAAATCCGCTGTAGCCAATGCATCCCAGAATCCTAATATTGACGAAAACACTCTTTATATTAAGGAAATATTTGTTGATCAGGGACCATCTTTAAAAAGGTGGCGGGCCAGGGCGCAGGGAAGAGCGGCCGGCATAAAGAAGAGAACGTCACATATCACCGTTGTAGTGGATGAACGATAAGGAGGAACGATATTGGGTCAGAAGGTTAACCCGGTAGGATTACGATTAGGCTATATTAAAAAGTGGCAGTCCGTATGGTTTGCCGAAAAGAACTACAGCGGCATGCTGCTCGAAGACTTGAAGATCAGAAAATACCTGAAGAAAAAGCTTTATCATGCAGGTATTTCTCATATTGAAATTGAGCGTGCAGCCAACAAGGCCAAAGTCAATATTTATGCCGCCAGGCCGGGCGTTATTATCGGGAAAAAAGGATCGGAGATAGAAAAGCTTAAAGCGGAAATTGAGAAGTTTTCGCAAGCTGAAATTATCGTCAATATACTCGAAGTTCGTAAACCGGAAACGGATGCCCAGCTGGTGGCTGAAAATGTTGCCATGCAGTTGGAAAGGCGTGTTGCGTTCCGGCGTGCCATGAAAAAATGTGTAGGTTATGCCCTGAAGTTTGGAGCCAAAGGCATCAAGATTACCTGCTCCGGCCGGCTCGGCGGTGCTGAAATGTCCCGCTCCGAATGGTACCGTGAGGGAAGAGTCCCTCTGCACACTCTTCGGGCGGATATCGATTACGGTTTTATTGAAGCCCACACGGCTTATGGTTTGATCGGTGTTAAGGTCCTCATTTTTCACGGAGAAGTTTTGCCTGCAAAGAACGAAAAACAGGGATGAATCCAATCAGAGCACGGATCACGATAGATTACTGTGAAGGAAAACGGGAGCTGTAGATTATGTTAATGCCAAAACGGGTAAAATATAGAAAATTGCAAAAAGGCCGTATGGGAGGAAAAGCGACCAGGGGCGGTACCATCGCTTTTGGCGACTATGGATTGCAGGCGGCTGAATGCGGATGGGTTTCCGCAAGACAGATTGAAGCGGCTCGTGTTGCGATGACTCGTTATGTAAAACGTGGCGGTAAAATCTGGATTCGCGTATTTCCACACAAGTCGATCACGAAGAAACCGGCTGAAACCCGTATGGGTAAGGGAAAAGGCGCTCCGGAAGGATGGGTGGCCGTTGTGAAGCCCGGATCGGTTCTCTATGAAATGGAAGGAGTAACCAGGGAAGTGGCCAAAGAAGCATTTCGTCTTGCTTCCCACAAACTGGCCATTTCAACAAAGTTTTTATCGAGGGAGATATCTGATGAAAATTAAAGAAATCAGAGGTCTCGGCATTAACGAGCTTCAAACAAAAAACAGGGAATTGGCGGAAGAACTTTTTCGGTTGAAGATTCGTCATGCATCGGGGCAACTTGAATCAACCGCGACGCTGGGCCGTATTCGCAAGGATATTGCCCGTATTGCAACGGTGCTGAAGGAAAAGGAGGCCGCAGGTTAATATATGGCTGAAAAAAGCAACAAGCGCACGGTAAAAGGTGTGGTCGTCAGTGACAAGATGGATAAAACCATCGTGGTGAAAGCCGAAAGATTGGTCAAGCACCCTGTGTTTCACAAGTACGTCCGCAGGCATGTGAAATATAAAGCCCATGATGAACAGAATCAATGCAAGACGGGGGATACGGTGTTAATCATTGAAGCCAGGCCGATGAGCAAGGACAAACGCTGGCGGATGCTGGAAGTTCTGGAAAAGGCGAAATAGAAACCTGTCTGGTTGGGCAGACAGCTTGTGATAGTGGAGTTTATTTATGATTCAGATGCAGACAGTTCTAAATGTTGCCGATAATTCCGGCGCCAAGAGAGTCGCCTGTATTAAGGTTTTGGGCGGTTCGAAGCGTCGTTTCGCCAGCCTGGGCGATGTCATCGTGGTTGCGGTGAAAGAGGCAATTCCGAATTCCAAGGTGAAAAAAGGCGATGTCATGAAGGCGGTCATCGTCCGCACTGTAAAAGAGGTGAGACGGCCGGATGGATCTTATCTAAAATTTGACGACAACTCCGCTGTTCTGATCAACAATCAGATGGAACCGATCGGTACCAGAATATTTGGGCCTGTTGCACGTGAACTTAGAGCGAAGCAGTTTATGAAGATTATCTCTCTGGCTCCGGAAGTTTTGTAAACTGTTTTAAAGAGGGGAAAAATGAGTTTAGGCAGACTGAAAAAAGGAGACATGGTGAAAGTGCTTTCCGGGAAAGATAAAGGGAAGACCGGTAAGATACTGAAAACCATTCCCGAAAAAAACAAAGTGATCGTGGAAAAGATCAATGTGATCAAGAAGCATAAAAGACCTGATCAGAAAAGCAAGGGCGGTGTCGTGGAAAAAGAGGCGGCGATGGATGTTTCCAAGGTCAGCATTATTTGCGGCAAATGCAAAGAGGCGACCAGGATTAGAAATCGTATCCTTGAGGACGGCAAAAAGATTCGTATCTGCAGCAAGTGCAATGACGTTATCGATGTGGGTTAAGGGAAAATGGCAAGATTAAAAGAATATTATTTAAAAACAGTGGTGCCGGCTCTGGTCAAGGAATTTGACTACAAAAATCCCATGCAGGTGCCCAGGATGGAGAAGATTGTTGTTAACATGGGACTGGGCGAGGCCATATCAAACGTAAAAATTATTGATGGCGCCGTTCAGGAAATGGCGATGATTACGGGCCAGAAGCCGGTCGTTACCAAAGCGAAAAAATCCATTGCAACGTTTAAACTCCGCCAGGGTATGCCGATTGGTTGCTCGGTAACATTGAGAAAAGAAACAATGTACGAGTTTTTTGATCGCCTGGTAAACGTCGCATTACCGAAAGTTAGAGACTTTCGGGGAATATCGCAAAACGCTTTTGACGGCAGGGGAAATTATTCTCTCGGTCTGCACGAACAGATTATATTTCCGGAAATTGAATACGATAAAATAGAAAAAATCAAGGGCATGAATATTACGATTGTAACATCGGCAAAAACGGACGAGGAAGCCCGTGTGTTGCTGAAGTTAATGGGTGTACCTTTCAAGAATTAAACGAGGAAGCTCCGGAGGAATAACGAGTGGCGAAAAAGTCATTGATAGCAAAAGCAGGCAGGAAACCCAAATTTGCGGTCAGGGAATACAACCGCTGTCAGATATGCGGGCGGCCCCGGGCGTATTATAGAAAATTTGAAATGTGCAGAATCTGTTTGAGGAAACTTTCCCTGCAGGGTGAGCTTCCCGGCGTGATAAAGTCAAGTTGGTAATTTAAGTTTAAGGAGAAAAAGCATGGGGATGACAGATCCTATTGCCGATATGCTGACAAGGATTCGAAACGGGAACAAAGCCCGTTTTAAAAGTGTCAATGTATACATGTCGCAGATGAATATGAATATTGCCAAGGTTTTGAAAGCGGCTGGATATATCAATAACTTTGACGTTACAAAAGATGACAAAGGGCATCCAATGCTGAAGATCACCCTGAGATATCCGGATACCAGGCGCAAGGTGATTACGGGTATCCAGAGAGTCAGCAAACCGGGCCGCAGAGTATACGTCGCCGCAGACAGCATTCCCAAAGTTCTCAACGGTTTTGGTATTTCGATTCTTTCCACTTCCCGTGGTGTCATCACCGATCAGGAAGCCAGGGAATCAAACGTCGGCGGAGAGATTATTTGTAAGGTTTGGTAATTCAATGAAAGTTTTTAACGGGAGTTCTTGCTCATGTCGAGAATAGGTAAAAAACCGATCACTTTACCAAAGAATGTAAAGATCAGTCAAAGTGACGGTATAGTTAAAGTCGAAGGTCCCAAGGGCACATTGTCTTCAAAATTGCCTGACGGCATTACGATGGTGGTATCCGATAATAATCTGTCCATTGAGCGCAAATCGGATGAACGTCTTGTCCGTTCGTATCATGGATTGGCCAGAACCTTGATTAACAATATGGTGACCGGCGTGAGCGCAGGTTTCGAAAAAGGTCTGGAAATATCCGGCGTCGGTTATCGCGCGGAAGTTACGGGATCGACCCTGAAACTGGTTTTGGGTTTTTCAACCCCGATCGAATACAGCATCCCCAAGGGAATTGAAGTGAAAGTTGACAAACAGGTTAATCTGGTTGTTTCCGGAATCAATAAAGAACTTGTTGGTCGTGTAGCGTCGGAGATCCGTTCGTTGAAAAAACCGGAACCTTATAAAGGCAAGGGCATCAAGTATACGGGTGAGTATATTCGTCGTAAAGCCGGCAAGTCGGCAGGCGCTTAAGCAAAAATTTTAATATTATTAGTTTTAAAGAGGTGGAACATTGGCTTCCAAGAAAACGCTGAAAATCAGGGAAAAGAGAGAAAAAAGAGTCAGGGGCAAACTGACGGGGACTTCAGAAAGGCCTCGCCTTTCCGTTTTTCGTTCCGACAAACACATCTATGCTCAAGTAGTCAACGATGCCGAGGGTACTACCATTGCAGCGGCATCAACGCTCAGCAAAGAACTGGCCGGTAAGCTCAAGGGAATCAAGAAAGTCGATGTGGCCAGGGAAGTGGGCAAATTGATCGCAGCGCGCCTGCAGACGTTGGGTGTCGAAAAGATTGTTTTTGACAGAGGGAGATTCCTCTATCACGGTCGTGTGAAAGCCCTGGCCGATGGCGCCCGGGAAAATGGTCTGAAATTTTAAATTTAACGCAGTGTAAAGAACTCATGGTAAGGGAAGAATCGTTGGAAAAAAAAGAAATGAAAGAAGTGGAGCTCCTCGACAGGGTAATTGCCATTAATCGTACGGCAAAAGTTGTCAAGGGAGGAAGGCGGTTTCGTTTCAGCGCCATCGTGGTGGTCGGTGACGGCCAGG
>CAYMYR010000094.1:0-8652 GCA_964394715.1 uncultured Smithella sp. | reverse complement strand
ATTACGGCATCACTTAATAAGATCTTGATTATTCAAATCACACTAGAAATCATAAAAAATCATACCGGAGGGTAGCAATGGAAGGAAAAGGACTTATCAAATTTTATGCAAGTGTTTGATTTTACTTGGCTGGGGAACAAGGATTCGAACCTTGATTAACGGAGTCAGAGTCCGGCGTCCTACCATTGAACGATTCCCCAGCAGGATCAGGTTGAAAAAGATTTACTCTTTCGGATGATACCCGTTTCGAGCGGGGGAGACTATAATGCGATTGATTTTTTATGTCAACAAATTTTCCTGTTTTATTAAACAGAAAAAACAATACCGGAAAAATGAAGCAAGACCTTTTGAAAATATTTAATTTCATTGAGTATAAACAGGATTCACGGCGCCGATAACTTCTTTTTCTTCCTTGTAATGATTCAATTTTTGACGTAAATTAAGACACATCCTTTTGAACTGATTATTTATTATTTCAAACAACGGGGTTCTTTATTTGTAATTTCTGATTAAGGCAGGAAAGGAGAATATAATGACGGGGGACTTCATCCAGATAGGAAATTTGACCGATGTTATCAAACTGAAAGACCTGGCGGCCTATCAGGACCATTCTGTGGTCAGCCGGGAAATCATCAGGAAACCGACAGGAACGATGACAGTGTTTGCTTTTGACGAGGGCGAGGGTTTAAGTGAACACACGGCCCCTTTCGATGCAGTGGTTTTCCTGCTTGAAGGTGAAGCCGAAATTACCATCGACCACAAGCCCTATTCGGTCAAGGAAGGTGAAATGATCATTATGCCGGCCCATAAGCCCCATGCGCTTAAAGCCGTAACAAAGTATAAAATGCTGCTGGTGATGATCAAATAAGGAGCGCATGTTGAACACTCTAAAAGCAGTGTAGATTGAGCTCACGATCTGATGTTCACATGTACGGTTAGGAAAGAGTAAATAATCAATACCATATTGTCAGGATAGGCTGTTATGAAAGAATTCGATTTGGAATCATTGTCGACGTTTGATGGCAAGAATGGCAGACCCTGTTACATAGCTCATGGGGATAAAGTTATTGATGTCAGTGCGAGCAAGTTGTGGAAAACAGGAACTCACATGAAACGCCATCAGGCTGGCACTGATCTTACCTCTGACATTTCCGCCGCACCTCACGGGATAGAGGTGCTGGATAAATATCCGCAGGTCGGGGTATTAAAGAAAAAGGCCGCAGAAAAATATTTGCCCGACTTTCTGGAAATATTGATGGAGAGGGTGCCTTTTTTACGGCGGCATCCGCACCCCATGATCGTTCATTTTCCCATGGTGTTTTCGATTTCGCCTTTGTTTTTCTATCTTCTCTATATCATTACAGGCATCCAATCGTTCGAAACAACTTCTCTTCATTGTCTGGGAGCCGATATTCTATTTATTCCGCCCTCGATCGCTACGGGTTTTTTAACATGGTGGGTGAATTATCAGGCAAAACCCATGAAGCCCGTGCGCATTAAAATTTACTTTTCTTTTATTCTTTGGACGGTTGCCATCATTGTTTTTTTCTGGCGAATTCTATCTCCGGAGGCTTTTGCTCTTGGTGGGAAAGAAGCCATCATTTATTTCATGCTCCTTCTTTCCATGGCTGTCATCGTGTCCGTGATCGGATTTTATGGAGGCGGGTTAACATTTCCCCACGAGAAAAAATAACATTAGCCGCATTCAGTGTCTTGTGCTGATGAGACCGATTCTATATCGCCACAGCATTCCATCAGCCAAACAGGCAAAGGCATTGTTAGCGTGTGTTATGTTATTAATGCAAGGTCAGTAGATACGCTTTGGATTCGGGTAATTATTTCTGGAAAACAGTTGTCCCCGGTCAGGGCAAATTATTCTTCCTGTTTGTAGTATCCTTCCCATTTTTCATCGATTTGCCGTTGGATATCTGCAATTTGAGAATCCGTAAGAAGCCTGAAGCGAGACTGCGTCCGGAAATATTCATGAACCGGCACCAGCTTGCGTTTTTCAATCAGCTTTTCGGAGGCGGCCGTCAATTTGAATTGCCCATTGACGATTTCGTAAAGATCATAATACCCGGTTTCGACAGCCAGCCTTCCGATTTTGATTCCATAGCGCGGATCATAACCCCAGCCGGGCGGACACGGGATGTGAATATGGAAATACTTGGTTCCCGGCAGATGCAGACAGTTCCTGATCTTGTCATAAAGATCCAGCGGGTAAGCCGCCGAGCACGCGGCAACGTAGCTCAATTTATGCGCCGCCATGATGGCCGGCACATCTTTTTTCTGCTGGAGCTTGCCCTTGAAAGGTGTGTTGGCGGTTATGGCACCGATCGGTGTTGTTCCTGATCTTTGAGCACCCGTGTTCATATAACCTTCGTTGTCGTAGCAGAAGTAGATAAAGTTATCGCCGCGCTCCGCCGCGCCGGATAAAGCCTGCAAACCAATATCACCGGTTCCGCCGTCGCCTGCCCAGGCGGCAACCGCGGTATGGTCATTGCCCTTTGTTTTGAGAGAGGCTAAAATGCCTGTGGCGGCAGCAGCCGTTGAGGCAAAAGTCACATTCAGGCAGGGAAGTTTTGTCGAGGCCACGGGGAAGAGGCCCTGAAGCACGGTAAGGCAGCTGGGGGGCACAACCAGAATGGTGTCTTTCCCCAGGGCTTTGAGGCCCACCCGGTAGGCAATGGCCAACCCGCAGCCGGTGCATGCGCGGGTTCCCGGGTGAACATATTCCTCTGTCGGCAAACTTAAAATAGTGGTTTTGACCTGCATTTGTCTCTCCTATAGTTTCAAACCGATCCAGAGGGGTTCTTTGGAAACCCTGCCCTGTGTCGCTGTCCTGAACATTTGTGTCAAATCGTCTGTCCGAATATCGCGCCCGCCTATGCCCGCAATGAAATTCTGGATGGTCGGCAGAGCGCCTGTGCCCGCGAGATGTTCATAGAGGGCGGATTTTAAATCCGATGTAAGCGCCCCTTCGTAGCCGTAACTTAGCGCCTTTTCAAAAACGACAACAGATTTTTTCCCTTTCAATGCCCCGGCGATGGCTTCGTCCGGGAAAGGCCGGTAGAAGCGCAGGCCCATGACACCAACCTTGATGCCTTCTTTCCTCAGCGCATCCACGGATACCCTCAATTGGTAGGTCAGGGACCCCAGCCCCAGGGCGACACAGTCAGCATCGTCACACCGGTAGGATTCGATAAACGGATCGCTTTGCCGGCCGAATATTTCGGCAAACCTTTTTTCTGCATCTGCCGCCACGTCGAGCGTGGTGCGCAGTTCTTCCTGGAGCAGGTACCGGATTTCCATGTAGCTGTGGGCCAGTTCGCCGCGGACGTCGAGGCGCACATCCGGGAGGGTCACGGTGTTGAGATTGGCCGGTTCTTCAGGCCTGAGCGCGTAATCAGGCTCGAACGGGGGTAGAAAGGCATCAACCGTTTTCTGGTCCGGAAGATCGAAAGGCATGAAGGTATGAGACAAAATGTATCCGTCGTAGCAGACCATAATGGGGATGCTTACTTTTTCCGCGATCCAGTAAGCCTTGATGACGGTATCGATAATCTGCTGGTGGTCCGCACAGTATATCTGTATCCAGCCCGTGTCGCGCTGGGAAATAGAGTCCTGCTGGTCGTTCCAGATGTTCCAGGGCGCGCCGACCGCACGGTTGACCACGCACATGACGATAGGCAGCCTCGCGCCGGATGCCCACTGGACCTGTTCATGCATGTAAAGAAGCCCGTTGGCGCTGGTGGCCGTGAAAACCCTTGAGCCGGACGATGAAGCGGCGATACATACGGCGAGAGCGGAATGTTCGCTTTCAACGGGGATATATTCAGACTGCATATCACCGCGTTCAACGTATTCAGAGAGTTTTTCCGTCAGCGGGGTTTGCGGGGTGATGGGATAGGCAGCGATGACACTGGCTCTGCAGAGTTTGACCCCCAGAGCTGCTGCCGTGTTTCCATTTTCGATAATATGCATGACGGCTACTCCTTGTCTTCTGAAAATTTTGCTTCATCCACCATGGTGATGGCTTTGGTAGGGCATTCTTCCGCGCAGATTCCGCAGCCCTTACAGTATTCAAGGTCAACTCGCGGAGGGATCGTGCGCGAAATAACGATTTCCGGACAGAACAGCCAGCAGATGAAGCAGGCTTCCTTGTTTCTTTTACAGGGGATGCAGAGGCTCTGGTCGAGCACCGGGCGTTCCACCCTCCAGGATCCGGTTCTTCCGCCGTCCCCGGGGCCATGCTCACTGTGCGATGTTTTCCTTCGATAATTTCGAGTGCCCATTTTCAACCTCCGACCCGGGTTCGTTCGTAAGCAATTTTTGCAGCCAGAGAGTTTTTCTGTGGTTTTCTGCTGCTGAATTCCTCTTCAATACATTTAATCAAGAGGTCCATTCCGAGCAGGTTCGTTGCTTTTTCCAGCGACCCGATCATTCCGGTGTTGACCATCCCGTGAGGAAGTCCCGCCTCCACGGAAATGGCCGTGATATCCGCGCTGGCCAGTTTGAAATCCGTAAAGCTGTATGATTCAAAAGCCATGGGAGTGTTTAAAACAATGACGCCGCCTTTTTTAAGGCCGTGTGTGACATCTGTTTCTTTCAACAGAAGATGGTCCAGGACAACGACAATGTCCGGGGTTTCAATTGGCGATAAATCATAAATTTTTGTTTTGGAAATTTTCAGGGACGTCATGACCGGCGCACCCCTGCGTTCTGTCCCGAAAGTAGGCGCCATGACCACTCCGTCATACCCGGAGGCAAAGGCCGCAGAGGCGACAATCTTGGCCGCTGTGATGGCGCCCTGGCCGCCCCTTCCGTGCCAGCGGATTTGAATAAATTCTTTGTCCATAAAAAACCTCAGTTGTTCATAAAATCTTGATTCAGCCGGCAAAGAAAGATTTCTATCTTTTGTCGGCAAAGCTGCCGGCTTTTTTTGCCTTTTTTCGAAGAAGAATCAACATAACCGTCATAATCAGTAAAAATGCAACAAGGCCAATCGCCGTCAGAAAAATGATTGTCGGTTCCGTTCCTCTGGAAACAAGCTCGACCGGGTTAATACTCGGTTTTTCCACAATACGTCCCAGCTTACCCCTGTATTTTTCGGGGATATCCGGAAGACCGTTGCCGTTCGTATCCGGGAAAGACCGTACGTATTGAATGACGCCCTGCCATTCTTTGAGTTCCTGAATGCCTGGGAGCGATTTGTTGCCGTCAACGAGCGCCTCCGACAATTTTGCAAGAGGTCTGCCGTTTTTGTCTTTCGGGACGATATCCAGCATGGAATAAGTGAAACTCCCGACAAGTTTCAGGAAAGAAGCATTGTAAATATTGGCCGCCACCCGATACAATTTTTTGTTTGATTTGCTGTAATCGAGCGGCTGATATCCTTCCTCTTCAGAACCTGTTTCAATATCGGTTACACGGTCAAAAATAACCCGTCGCGGATTGTAGGTGCAACGAAGACCGGAGATCTGCAGATAATAATCATCCCCCTTGATGGGTCTGATGCTGGTCAGAATCTCCAGGGCCCTTTTCAGTTCATACCCGTAAAGATAAAAGGAAAGCAGGGGATAGGCCATGGTGTTGTCCACGCCGATTCCCAAGGGAATCGTGCGGAAAAGATCGCCGACAGTCACCTTGCCGGTTACGCCCCGAAGCAGGTCGTCGCGGATGACGCCGTTGGATTCCACGGCTGCCACCACCCGGCTCGATGGATCATTGATGTCTGAATCAACTGAATTGACATACCATCGGATGGAATCCGCCAGCAGATTGCCCAGCGGCGATTCTTCGGTCAGAATGTTGAGATCAAATTTTGTTTCCGCGATGACCTGATCGTACGATAAACGAGCGGGTGCCAGCAGCCGGTTGTTGATCATTTGCTTAAAGGCGTCGATCATCGCTTGAATTTTTTCGTCTCCGGTTATCGAAGCGTTGACCGGGACAACGGTGTATTTTTTCATCTGCACTTTTCCGTTGTTTACAGCAATGTCGAGAACTCCCACCTGCTTTCCGTAACACCAGGCCTGAACGATGATGGTCCCGTTGACATGGATGGGCCTGTCCAGTTTGGTGTGCGTGTGTCCGCTCACGATAACGTCAATGCCTTTTACTTTACCCGCCAGCAGCTCGTCTTCGGATTTTTTGGGATCGTCGTTCAGGCCTCCGTGCGACAGGCAGACGACCAGATCCACTTTTTCCCTGTTGCGCAGCACATCCACCATGTCGCGCGCGACATCGACGGGATCACGAAATGTCAGTGGTTTGGCGAAGGGCGACACTTCAATAGCGTCTTTTCCCAGCATTCCAAAAATGCCGATCCTGACGCTGCCGCTTTTGAGAACGGTATAATTTTTCACGCCCGCATACCCAAAAGCGCTTTCCAGCGAAGCCAGCACCGGATTGTTGCGGTCAAACACTGCGCCTGCAAAAACAATCTGGGGGATGGGTCCTCTCAATTGTGCGGTTTTCAGTGTGGCCGCCAGCCCCGCGGGCTTCAGATCAAATTCATGATTGCCCAGTGTGACGACATCATAGCCCATTGCCGAAAGCAGTCGTAATTCATAGGCTTCTTCCCGATTGAGCATGTGGAAGAGAGAGCCCATCGTGTAATCGCCCGCATCGACAACCAGCACCGGTTGAAGCCTTTCCTTTTTTATATTTTTGATTACCGTGGCAACACGCGACCAGCCGCCCAAAGTCTTGTCCGCATTAATGGCAAATGGCCGGTAATCGATTTCCGGAGAAAAACCCTGGACATGGGAGTGCATATCGTTGGTGTGGACAATGGTTAACAGTTGTTCGGCGGCAGAAAGACTGTTTGCAAAGAATAATACAGTGACCAGGATAATCGCGACGCGCGTCAGTTTCATTATTTTTTCCCGCTTGAAGTTCAAGTCTCTTCTTTCCTAGCATAAAAAGACTTTCCTGAAAAGTTTGTATTGGGCAGTGCCGCTTCGATTTTTTCCAAAAGCCCGAAAAGAGAGCTTTTGTCCAGGGCGGAAACGGCAACGGCATTATATCGCTTGCTGATATCAGCCAGTAATTCCTTGTCCTCAAAGCGGTCGGCTTTGTTAAAAATCCGTATGCCCGGTTTCCCGGATATTTCAAGTTCTTCCAGGATGTTTTCAACGGCTGCAACCTGTTCTTCAAATTGGGGATTGCTGATGTCGATAACGTGCAGAAGCAGATCAGCTTCATGGAGTTCATCGAGTGTTGCCCTAAAGGCGCTGAAAAGTTCTCGCGGCAGTTTGCGGATGAAACCGACCGTGTCGGTAATAATCGCCTCTGTATCTCGCGGAAAGCGCAGTCTGGCACTTTTTGTGTCCAGGGTGGCAAAGAGCTTGTTTTCCACCAGAACAGCGCTTTGCGTCAGGGTATTGAGCAGCGTCGATTTTCCCGCGTTGGTGTAACCGACAATGGAAATCACGGGCAGACCCGATCGCTTTCTCCTTCCCCGGCGCTGTCCGCGCGATTTCGTAATGTCCTTTAAATCCTTTTCCAGGCGGTTGATGCGTTCACGAACGCGTCGTCGGTCAATTTCCAGTTTGGTTTCACCGGGACCCACACCGCCGATGCCGCCGGCAAGACGGGACAGGGATGTGTCTTTATGCATCAGACGTGGCAGCAGATATTTGAGCTGAGCGAGCTCCACCTGTATCTTTCCTTCCCTGCTGTGGGCGCGGTGAGCAAAGATGTCCAGGATTACCTGTGTCCGGTCGAGAATCTTCAATCCTGTGAAATCACTGATGGAACGGACCTGCGCAGGTGTCAGCTCGTGGTCGAAGATCAGCAGATTTGCGCCGATTTGTGTGGCGCGAAGATCAATATCCGACAATTTGCCCCTGCCGACAAGATACCTCGGGTCCGGCTGCGGCCGATATTGAATCTGGCTGTCAAAAACGGCCACACCGCAGGTCTCCGCCAGCTGCCGGAGCTCTTCCAAAGAGGCTTCTGCACCGGCAAGGGGATTTTTTTCAACCCGAACGAGAATGGCTTTTTCCATTGCTTCAATTTTTCGGGTTTTTTGCTGCCTGGCAAATTCATCTTCCAACGCGACGATGAAAGAAAGAAAATTCATATTGAGGCGGTGAGGCTCCTGCGGTTCATGGATAAGCCAATAATTTCCCTGCGGATTTTCCGGAACCAGATGGGCCCAGAAAAGTTTTCCGGGAGAACCGTCCTCACAGACCTGGAGCGCTCCGATCATGTCCAGTCTGAGGTGCGACAAGTCTGTCATATCTTCGGGGGAAAGCGCTTCGCCGTCTAAATGTGTGTGAATCAGGCGCAGGCCCTTGAACCGTGTGGAGGCTGCACGAAAAACATCGAGATTGGGAATAAATATGCCCTTGTGGTCTCCGAGAATGACCATGCTGATTTCGCCCTTACGATTGATCAACAGGCCGATTTGACGGTTGAGAGCAGTGGAAAGAAAGGACAATTCCCGGGCCAGTTCATTGCTGAGAATATTTTCCGGCGGGATGGCGCGGCGATAAAGACGTTCCAGAGATTTGATTTGCTGGGCGCCCAGCCCCGATGTATTGCCGAATATCTTATTGATGGTAAGCCGCCCCTGCCTTCATGAGTTCCATAATTGGAAAAATATCACAGTTTGTCTGTATTAGTCAAAAGGCAAATGCATGA
>CAYMYR010000093.1:0-8668 GCA_964394715.1 uncultured Smithella sp. | reverse complement strand
GAACGTATGTGAGGAATCTTAATGCATTGTATTTATTGAAAACAAGATTTCTCGCGGAGTTTATCCTGAGCATAGCCGAAGGGCTTCGAAATGACAAACAATTGAATTATGACACAGTCTGCATATGCCGGGAGGAGTGAATGAAAGGGTCACACCTTAATGAAGACATATTGTCTCTCATTGCTGTTTTAAACTCGGGAGAATTACATCCTGATCAAATATCGGCCATGCAAAACCTGGATTGGCGGGCAATGGCCGCTGCTGTCGAAGATGCCGGTATGGCAGGATACTTGGCTGATCTCCTTATGCAGCCCGGCGCCGGCCGGGAAGTGCCTTCTTCGTTTGCCGAGCCGATCAAGGCTGCAGCCCGCCGCACCGCAGCCATGAACAACTTTTATAAGTTTGAATGCGAAAAAATCCTGAAGAAAATGTCCGATGCAAGTATTGATAATATTTTGCTAAAAGGTTTTTCGTACATGCAGGACATCTACGGCAACACTGCGGCCCGTAGAATGAGCGATATAGACCTTCTTATCAGGCCCCATGACCGGAAAAAAGTGATGGAGTATCTTCGGGCTGAAGGCTACTCCGAGGGTGTAACTCCGTCGTTTAGAGGAAACCATCAAGATTTCGATAATTTGTCTGATATCAAGGGTGAGGCGCATTTCATAAGTAAGATCGGTGCGTTGGCGGTGAATATTGACCTGCACTGGAAGTTTCGGGCAAATTTTCCCATGAATGATTATCTCGATCTTGACAGGTTTCCCTGGTGGGAAAATTGCGGTACGGTTCTGATTGGAGAGATCCCCGCGAAAAGACTGTCTCCTGAGATGCAATTTATTCATTTGGCGCTTCATTTTGCCCTTCATCATCAATACACCGGGCTCAGGTGGTTTGTCGAGCTTGGCCTCTTTCTCAAGAGGTTTGGCGGTGAACTTGACTGGGAATATATAGACGCAACAGCATCATCGCCGGATTGCCGTAAACTGCTGGGAGTTTGTTTGCGGCTCGTAACAGATTACCTGGGCGAATCATGGTGTTCCAAGGCGATATGGAAAAAATTCCTTCCGGCAATAGCCCTGTTGCCGGGAGAGTACCGCTTTTATCAATCCTGTCTGATGAGGGTCTCATGGTCTCGATTTTCCAAGTATATTTGCATGCTGTTGAGCCCCGCAACCATCGTTGGTCGCTTGAAGTTGATTTCATATTTCTTTTTTGATTCGGAAGGGATTGTAATGTGGCATGGATCAAACAGGAAAATTCCGAAGTGGATCCAGCCATTTTACAATCTTTACATTGTTGGCTGCCAATTATTGCAGGGAAAACGCCATTGATTGAATATGTGATCTTTTGAATAATCATTTGAAGGGGAGAAGACACCATGGAAATAATTCCTAAAAGAAATCCGGATATTATATGGAATAATGTTCGGGGTGAAACCGTGTTGCTTAATTCGACAAGCGGCAGGTATTATGGCCTCAATAAGGTGGGGTGCGCATTTTGGGAAAAGATAGATGGAAAACGGAGCCTGACGGAGATTGTCGAACTGATGCATCAGCAGTTTAACGTGGAAAAAGAAATACTTGTCAAAGATATAGAGGATTTGACAAAGACTCTTGCCGAAAACAACCTTGTGATTTTGGACTGAAATCAGCATGGGAGACTATCGGCATACCTTCGATTTATTTGGGAAAAATTTAAATATATCAGGTAACTGGGATTCATGCCTGCAGGACATTTCTTTGTGGTATGCCCTGCCTCGCCTCGAAGAATCAATAAAACCTGATCTTTCCATGGAAATTGCGGGTGCGGACATTGAGGAGATGGAAAATCATATTCCGCTTCCCGAAAATGAATTTAAAATCAAAAGCGGCATTATGATGGCAAACCAGAATTTTGATTATGCAATCTATGCAGATGGCAACAAATACTGGATGGACTTGACCGGAGTCGGGCGAATGATGATTGATTATGACAAAAGCAGGGCTCTGTCTGTAATAAACGGCAATTCCATGCCCCCCACCTATCAGAAGTATCTTTTTTTGGACTATCCATTAGATAAATTATTGACATCAAAGAATATTTATTCTATCCACGCTTCCTGTGCCGCAGTCAACGGGAAAGGAATTGCATTTACAGGCAATTCAGGCGCCGGCAAATCCACTGCGGCTTTCATTTTGATGCAGAACGGTATGCCGATCCTTACGGATGAAAAGCTTTTTGTATATAAAACTGCTGAATATTTCGGAGGATCCGTTTCTGATATTATCAAAGTCCGTCAAGGTGCCATGGCCAAATTCTTTGCTCTCCCGGATTTGCTCCATCAATACGATGAGATAGCCGGGGAGCACTATCTGAAACTGGGCAGTTCGCAAAAATCTTTATGGACAAACAGTGTCCCGCTCAAAGTTTTGTGTTTGCTTGAACAAACCGGTGAACCCAAAACAGAAGTGAGAAGCGTCAGTCCCACAAAACTTGTGGGAGGGCTTTTCCCTGTAACCATAACAAGCGCGAACCCTCAGCACCGGGCGGCAAAATTCAGTTTTATCCTGGAGATGCTCGAAAATATCGAATGCCGGCTGGTGAAATTCGGAACGGATATGGATGATTTTGTAAATAAAATAAATGAATTATCTGAAACTCTGTGAATGCGGGAAAAACGGGCATTACATGTCCAGCTTTCCGGTTGCAGCCGGCATTGCCTGAATTATGGATAAATTATTAATATTATATATAAATAAACTGCGTTACGCATTTCGTTACAAAAAGCTGTTGCTGGTGACGACAGATCAGTTGTCCAAAATCGGCTTCCAGTTTACACCCTATTTTCTCACGCTTGAATCCACTTTGGAAAAACCTGATATTAAACTGTCCGGAGAACTGCAAAGCGCAGATTTTGCCCTGTCTACGGATTCCGATATTGAAAAAATCCGTAATCATCCGGAAACACATTGGTTTGATCGATTTCAGAATGCTATCGGAGATGATGAATGCCTATGTTTTATCCTAAAGCAAAATGAAGATATTATGGCTTTCATGTGGTGCAATTTTACCCGGTGCCCAATGATCCAGGATTTGAAACTCAAAGCCAATGAAGCATATCTTTTTGGGGTTTTCACTTATGCGAAATATAGGGGGAAAAATCTCGCGCCTTATCTCAACAGTCAGATCTATCGAACTTTATCTGAAATGGGGCGTACCAGCCTTTTCAGCCTCACAGGGTGTTTTAATACGCCTGCTTTGAATTTTAAAAAGAAACTTCGTGCCCGCTTTGTAAAAAAGGGACTATTTATCAAGTTGTTTCATAAAATAAAATGGGATGTTTGTCTGAAGAAGTACCCTGTTTGAATAGAAAAAAATCTGCCAGACAAGGCACAATACCCTGACTGGCAAGTTAGACAAATCAATTTTGAGGCATATTCAAAAGGCAGAAATCCAGCATAATCAATATGCTTTGCCTTTTGCATTGCAGAAGGCTTGAGCGAAGTTCGCTGTTGGAAAACAGATTTTTTAAGTTCCGCTCATGCAGGTTATTGTAGAAAGATCTTCGTAAACAGTAAGTTCGGGTTTTACGTATTCTTCCTTCATGATTTTCTCCTTGCGTGAAAGATTAAATTTTGCATTCTTTTACATGGGGACGAAATTTTTGTCAAGTTATCTTTGCCGTTTGAATAAAGAGTATTGACACCTTAAAGGAACTTTTTTATAGTCTGGTCGCTTTTATAATATTGCATTGTTACCGCGCCGTTTCGGAATTCGTCAGCTATTGAATCAGGCCATGCTGATATCAACGAGCATCCACCGGATGTTGAAAGCGTAAATAGAGCCATTCTATTTGAAAATATTGGGATATTTGATGTGGTTGCATAAAGGTTATCAACTGCCTAGGGATGTTCCTTTGATCATCGGGGCCCTTTTGTGGCTGATGTATTACGAAACGGTAATCCATTGGAAACCGTTACCGAAAATTCTGATGAAAATCAAGGATCTTGGCGATGAAAATCGCCGCATGCCCCTGACAGACGAAATGCTGGTTAAGCTGGATAAATTATGGCGTGCCTGTGGCTTTTGGATGCTGCGCCTCTCGTGGTCTCCGGGTCCATGCCTGCGTCGCAGCCTGGTGCTTTATCGCTGGTGCCGGAAAAACGGCTTGGAATGTAAAATAGTTGTGGGTGTGGGCAAAGATGCCAATGTTTTGAAGGGACATGCATGGCTGTCCGTATGCGGAAAGGTATATCGTGAAGATCCGGAATTGCTGGCAAAAGAGTATGTGGTGATGCTGGAAGGTTGAATTATTAAAATTTCCCCGATGGATATGAATTTTTATGCGCTAGTCCAAAAGGCGTATTTTACTGATGTTTCTTAAAAAAACGGAAAATACGTCTTTGGTAGTATTTACTTGCTTGGCGTTTTTCTATACTCGTTTAATCAATTTATAACAGCGCCGTAACTGTTTTTTATGGCAATGGATAGGTATTTATAAGAAGAGCATTCATTTTTTTATAATAAGATCACCACTTTATCTGTGACATTGGGTGAACGAAGGAGTTCTTTTGGTTATTCTTGTCGGTTTCCTCATTGTTGTTCTAGGCCTCGTGGATCCGTATGTTCCGATTCAGGATGTGCCAAAAGATGAGCTTCGCGTTGTATCTGCTATGGAAGTAACGCCTGTTACGTTCCATCAGGGGCTTAAAAATCAGGCCGAATTCAACGATGCTCATATCGTAAAACAGCAATATGATTATTCCTGCGGCTCTGCCGCCCTGGCCACACTGCTCAACTATTATCTCGGTGAGCAGCTTACAGAAAAACAGATTATTGCCGCACTTATTGAGTATGGCGACAAACAGCAGATAGAAAAGTTGCGCGCGTTCTCGCTGTTGGATATGAAGCGCTTCGTGGAAAAACTGGGTTATAAAGGCATAGGATACAAGGCGGAAATTGAGGATCTTAAGACACTGGGGAAGCCCTGCATCGTGCCGGTGGAAATATTCGGCTACAGTCATTTTTGCGTATTCAGGGGAATCTTTCAGGATCACGTTTTCCTGGCCGATCCCTACCTGGGCAATGTAAGTTACACCGTGGCGGATTTCCGCAAGATGTGGCAGCGAAATGTTGCTTTTGTCGTCACCAACGGTGAAATCACCAACTGCCCCCTCATGCTCAAAGAGGAGGACCTGCGGTTTGTTAGTCTGGATGCCACGCGCCATGCCCTGAACATGTTTAATCCACCATCTGCCCTGATGGAAAATCTGCGCATTGACAATGCCATGGGCATACGGCCGACGGCGAGATAAGGATAAAGATGACTTTAAACGTAAAATCAAATATTTATTGAGAGGCGGCTGCCGGGATTTTTTGCCGCCGTTTAAAACGGTGAAACCACAGACCTTTTAAATCTGCATGTAAAGGAGAAATTTCCGTGAAGAGAAACATAATCCTGCTGGCCTTTTTGATCATCTCCATGCTGATGATCGTACCGGCCTATGCCCAGACATCTACAGACGCGCAAAATCAACAGACCCAGGATTCTTCAGCGGGGTCCGTTGCGGCGCCCGATAAAGCCCCGGCCGCTCCCGCGAGGCAACAGCGAGCGGATGACGGGAGGTCATTACAGCAGAAGATTGATGATCTGCAGCGGCAGGTGGAAGCCCTCAAGGAACAGGGTCGTACCCGCGAGAAACTCACCATAACGGCCGAAGAGCAGTCGGAAAAAGAAAAGAGCGTCCTGACCGCAGTTGGACGTGAATATACCCTGATGCAGAAGGGGAAATTCGAACTGGAATACAGTTTGCGTTACGAATATACATCCTCCAGCGAACTGATTGCCGGCGAGGAAAATACGACATTAGTGCACCCCCGCGCCAACCATACCATCCGCAACGCTGTCGGCGTTCAGTACGGTTTGCTTGATAATCTTACGATTACCGCCAACCTTCCCTTTGTCTATGCTTTTGACAAAACGGGAAGCTCATCAAGCAAAGATGTGACCGATCTGGGCGATTTGACAATAGGACTGGACTACCAGCCTTTCAAAAGTGGCGGTATTTGGCCAACAACAATTTTCACGTTGACAGGGATCATTCCCACGGGCAGAAGCCCATACAAAATCAACCGTATGACAGATCTGCCGACCGGCAACGGTGTGTACGCTGTTGCTCTGAACATGAATATGAGCAAATCTGTTGATCCGGCGATGATCTTCGGCGGCGTCGGCATGACCTACCGTTTTCAGCCCGGAGGTATCGATTATAGCATCAATGGCATTGTCATAGATGCGGTTAAGCCTGGAATGAGTTTCAATGCCGCACTGGGTCTGGCCTACTCTATATCCTATGCCTTGTCGATGAACGTCCAGTTCCAGTATGCGTACTATATGGGTACGGATTATTTAGTGACGGGAGGAGAGGCAGCCTACGTAACGCCGGCATACAGCTCGGCAAACCTCATTGTTGGGACAGGCTGGCGATTTTCACCAAAATGGATGTTGTCATTTTCAGTTGGTGTCGGGTTGACGAAAAATGATCCGGACTTTTTCTTCCTGGCCCGTCTGCCTTTCAGTTTTTAATAAGCAAGGATGTTGATGAAAGACGCGCCCATGACATGGAAAAGGCTCGGATTTATTATCCTACTGTGGATTCTCGTATTGCTTCCACGAGAAGGTGGTGCCGCGCTTTTTGAACAGATGGCCGTCGAGGCACGGGCGAATTCGCTGGGCTGCGCCGTCACTGCAGATCCCCAGGGGCCTCTGTCCATTCATTTCAACCCTGCGGGGCTGGACCGGGTTCGCGGGACGGAACTTGCCATGGGAGTTGCCTGGGTTCCCGTCCTGAATATCAAAAGTAAATTTACACAGGCTGTCGACCCGACTACCGGGAAGCTTTGGGCGCCCTTTGGCGGTTACTTCAATAACGGCATCGATCCCGAAGCGGGTCAAAACAGTTCTACCAAGCCGAGTGTCGAATTTCCCATCATAGGCACTCTTCCCTTTAACCTACTGGCAGGAGCGAGCCAGGGAATTGCCTACCACGCCAAGGGTTCGTCTTTCGCCTTCGGTTTTGCCCTTTATCCGCCATTCGCAGTCGGCATGGAACACACCGATCCTACGGACCCGATGCGTTTCCTTGGCCGGAGAATGTCTATTGTCCGCCTGGTCATGGGTCCAGGTGTCTCGTACCGGGTGACAAAAACCCTCTCCGTCGGTGCGTCCTTAGGTTTTGGTATGGCCTGGATGGGATTTGATACAAGAATGCGCACACCGAACGAACTGGTGGCCCTGACGGGTGTTCTTGGAGAGGCAACCGTCGGTCTGGAAATACCCATCATCTCGGAACTGACTTTTCCTCCGCCCTGGTTCGGGGGCGGGCTCAGCCCTTATGAAGACGTGGGCGGCCTGAAATTTTTTGCCGAAGACAACATGACCACCTCGTTCAATGTCGGCTTTCTCTGGGAGCCCTTCAGTTGGCTGTCCATCGGCGGTGTTTACCAGAGTGAATCCAAGGCCGAAATGAAAGGGAAGTATACGCTGGATTACAGCAAACGCATGCAGAACACGGTCAATTGGTTAGGTTCATCGCCGACGACAATCATTATCGCCGCCATGCTTGACCTGCCGACCTACGCTCCGGAACAGCATACGGGAAACATGTCCATAGATGTCATTTTCCCCGCCCGCGCCCAGTTGGGCATCGCACTGAAGCCGCACCGCCGGGTAAAATTCCTTGCGGACGCGCAATGGGTCCAGTGGTCACGCTGGGAAAGTCAGGAAATCGTCTTTGACCGGCGCATTGAACTCTTTCGCCTGACCAAATTGATGGGCTATAAGGGCGGCGATTATGCGCTGAAACTGGAAAACGGTTTCAAAGACACCATCCATGCCAGCTTCGGGCTTGAGCTCGAACCCATCGATGGTGTTTTTCTTCGTTTCGGGTATGACGCCCGGCCGACATCTATTCAGGACGGCTATTTCGGAATCATTCCGATGGGTGATATGAAACTTTATACTTTTGGCATCGGCATCGAGACCAAAAACGTCTCCTTCCTCAAACCGCCCGAACGCAGATACAAGGGCCTCATGGATCTTGCCCTGCATCAGTTGCTGCATGCCGACAGGATTGACTTTGGTGTTACCTATATGACGTCAAAAGCTTCAATCAGTAACAATACAAGCCAAAACTTCAACTCCACTGACTTTACCAAACCCGTTTACAACCCGTTTTCCGGCCTGGACTATGAAAATGAAATAACAACCTGGATCATTAATTTATGCATGACCTTCAGGTTCTAATTTGTATTAGTCTTTCTGTGGTCAACCTTTCTTTCTAAAAACCGTCAACAACATTTAAATAGCTGATATTAATGATTATGTTTTGTTATCATGGATGAATATATTGTTTGGCCACGATAAAAGGCGGCCAAGTGAGAGCAAGCATGACCACATTTAGGCATTATTATGCTCATATATGGTCATTCGATGATCGATATCGTCCTCATAATCAGGTTGCATGCAATTTCATTGATTGTGCCTGCATCCAGAAGGAAAGGACAGAAATTAACCCGGAATACGCAATAGACTAAAAGGACATTTCACATGTCATAACCCTGCAGGTCACACGTTTCAAGGTGCACGCTTCGACAGGCTCAGCGACCGCGCTTTTTGTCCTCCGCT
>CAYMYR010000092.1:0-8883 GCA_964394715.1 uncultured Smithella sp. | reverse complement strand
GGAATGACATTGAATGTCATCTGCTTGAGCAGCAGGCGAGCGAAAAGGATATTTGGGCAACAGGCCGAGCATGATTGCTCTAGCAAGGAGTAATCTTATGTATTCGGTAACTTATGAGATTGCTTCGGTCGCTGCACTCCCCCGCAACGCATGACCCGAAGGGTTATGACATTGCGACGCAGTCTTTTCGCGTGAATATCTTGTCCTGAACTATACTTGATTTAATTGGTGCCCCTGGGGCGATTCGAACGCCCGGCACACGGATTAGGAATCCGTTGCTCTATCCTGCTGAGCTACAGGGGCAGCCGTGATTTGGTGACAGGATGCGGCGGTTTAACATTCTTTGAACGGACTGTCAACCGGTCAGCACTTCACCCGATTGAAAAATCTTTGAGATGCTTTTCCAGAAGGCGTCCCTCATCAAAATTGACCAGTTTCAGTTTCTGGGGTTTTGTGCCCGTAAAAGCGCATTTTGGCGCCAGTCCGATCAATTCTGATTCCAGAATTTCAACACCGCGTTCAGCAGCCAGTTTCTCCACCTTTTCATAAATCATTTTGAGCGGCGTCTCTTTGCAGTTGGTCAGGTTCATGGAAACCTGCGCCAGATTCCTGCTTTTTAAAACGACGCCGATGGCCCGCACATGCTTGAGCCCCCCGTTTTTTTCCCGGATCAGGGATGCAATTTTTTGAGCCAGTCTCAGATCACTGCAACTCAGATTGATATTATAAGCCACCAGCGGTTCGCGCGCGCCCACAGCTGTTGCACCCGACCGTGGATTGAATTCAGGGTTTCCGATATCGGGCAGGTCGTCCGGATTCTTCATTTTTTCTTTCAGCGCTTCATATCCACCGTGCCGGACATGGGCCAGCTCGTGGCGTTCTGGAACCAGGGCGGCTTCTCCATAATAATAAACCGGTACACAGAACCGTTCATATAATTTTCGGCCAAACAGATGAGCGATATCAACAGCGTCAGCCATTTTTGTTTTTCCAAGCGGAATGAAGGGAACCACATCAACCGCTCCCAGCCGCGGATGGACGCCGGCCTGACTGCGCATGTCAATCAGCTCCAGTGCCTTCCCCGACGCGGCCAGCGCCGCTTCCAGAACATCCTCCGGTTTCCCCAGAAACGTAAAGACACTCCGGTTATGATCGCAGTCACCGCCGTAGTCAATGAAGTGAACATCGGGAAAAGACTTCAACACACGGGCAATGGATTCGATTTTATCCGGATCGCATCCTTCGCTGAAGTTCGGCACGCATTCGATAATTTTCATGGTTACACCTGATAAAATTTCAACGCCGGCAGTTCCACACAGGTAAGCATGCCGCCATAAACAGCTCCCGTGTCAATACCGATTTTATTGTCTTCAACGAGCGGCTCACTGAAATGAGTGTGCCCGAAAACAACCCTTTTTCCAAAATCATCATCAGAATCGATAAAAGTCTGCCTGATCCACTGCATGTCATAGAGAGACTGCTCATTAAGCTCTCTTCCGGGAATCAGGCCGGCATGGACAAAAATAAATTGATCCGTTTCATAGTAAGGCAAAAGCGTCTTGAAAAACTTCAGATGATCCGGGGGAATTTTCTTCTTTCTCACCTTCGGCGCATCCGACCGCGATATTCCGTATGCCTTAAGCGTTGCAAAACCGCCGTTGGCCAGATAGATATCATCTTCCACGCCATCCAGAAACCTGAGCAGCATGGATTCATGATTGCCGCGAAGACAGATCACGTTCTGAAAGGTCTTTTTGAGCTTTAAAATATAGTCCACAACATCCCTGCCTCCGTCCGCACGGTCGATATAATCCCCGATAAAGACCAGGGTGTCATTTACGGGATCGGCTTTAATCTCCAGGATCAGACGCTGCAGTTTGTCGAAACAGCCGTGTATGTCCCCGATGGCGAATATTTTGTTCATTTTCCATTGCCGTGACCGACAGCATCTCAGTCTAACAGAGCTGCCGTGAAATCCCTGCTGTCAAAAACCCGCAAATCTTCCAAACCCTCTCCAACGCCGATAAACCGGACCGGAAGTTCCAGTTCCCCGGCAATGCGAACCACAACACCGCCCTTAGACGTCCCGTCCAGTTTTGTGAGAACGATGCCTGTCGCCCCGATGTCTTCCTTGAACATTTTTGCCTGCATTACGGCATTCTGGCCGGTTGTGGCATCCAAAACCAGCAAGATCTCGTGCGGCGCACCCGGTAATTCCTTGCTGATCACCCTTTTGACTTTTTTGAGTTCCTCCATCAGATTGGTCCGGGTGTGCAGGCGTCCGGCAGTATCCACAATCACTACACCCTGAAAGCCCGCTTTAATCTTGCCGACCGCGTCAAAAACAACGGCGGCAGGATCAGCATTCATTTTCTGCTTGATCACGGGCGCATTGACGCGCTTGCCCCATACCTCCAGCTGTTCAATGGCGGCCGCCCGGAAGGTATCTGCCGCTACAAGAAGAACCTCATGTCCGTCATTGCGGAGCAGATTTGTCAATTTACCGATGGTGGTTGTCTTTCCGCTTCCGTTGACTCCAATGGCCATGATCACAAAGGGCTGATTTTTCGGAATGACAAGCGGTTTTTCCATCTTCTGGAGAATCGCGATCATTCTTTCCTGCAAAACTTTTTTAATCTGCGACGCATCCTGCAGCTCTTTGCGTTTCACCCGCTGCTTGACATCGTCAATCAAATCATAGGTAAACTGCGGCCCCATATCCGCCGAGATCATCAACTCTTCCAGTTCTTCAAACAGGGCCTGGTCCAGAACCCTCTTCCCGAAAACAAGATTGTCCAGATTTTTTGTCAGGGCATCGCGTGTTTTGGTAAGCCCCGCTTTTAATTTGTCGAATAAACCCAATTTACTGCAGATTCCTTTCTGTGTGAAAAATTATTTCTGAATGATTCCGGTTACATCCATGAAAGTAAACCCGAATGAAAACGGCTCATAGCTTTTGCTGTACATTCATAACGATTTTCTTTGCTAAAGTAAAGGAATGGATTAATTCAAAGTGACGGAGACCAGAGAGGATATCCCCTGCTTCTGCATGGTCACGCCAAAAAGCGTATCGGCAACTTCCATGGTGCTCTTGTTGTGCGTAATCATGATTACCTGAGATTGATTGGCAACATCCTTGATCAGCCGGTTGAAAAGGTTGGTATTGGCGTCATCAAGCGCCGCATCCACTTCATCCAGAATCAGGAAGGGAGACGGCCGGTACATCAGGATGGCAAAAATGAGCGCGATTGCCGCAAGCGATTTCTCGCCTCCGGATAAGAGGCTGACGCTTTGCGCTTTTTTACCCGGAATCTGAATATCAATATCCACACCGGTTTCCAGAAGATCATTTTCATCAGTGAGCAGCAGTTTTCCCCGGCCGCCGGGGAAAATCTTCGCAAATACGTCTTTGAAGCATTCATTGACGGCGGCGAAGGTTTCTGCAAACCGTTCACGGGATATTTTATTGATCCGGGTGATCGTCCTCTGCAGAGAAGACAGCGATTCATTCAGATCGGCAAGCTGTGTCGTCAAAAACTGATTGCGCTGATCCAGTTCAGCATATTCGTTGAGCGCCAGCAGATTCACTTCGCCAAAATTATCAATCGTCTGCCTGTCTTTTTCCAGCATAGTGGAAAGTTCGTCAACTTTCTCGTCAGCGACAATGATGAAATCCACCATCATGGCCTTAAGGTCAACACCGTGTTTCTCATTTACTGTCCTTTGGAGGTTCTCAAGGTTTAAAGCCGCTTCACGGCACTGCATCTCCAGTTCGTTTGCCTGCTTCTGCAGATCATCAAGATTCCTCTTGATGTCACGGATCTCATTTTCCTGCCCCCTCAGCCGTTCATCTTCTGCGGCCCTCTTTTCTTTCATTTCGGTCAACACGGTTTCGCAGGATGTCAGTTTGCCATAGAGGGACTGCAGCATATCCTGTTCCGCCTCAACGGCAGAGGCCAAATCCGTCACTTGTGTTTCGCAGGCGGCGATCTCTTCCCTTTTTCTTGCAACTTCAATTTCATTGTGGCTGATATCATGCTGCAGCCTGGCAATGGTTCTCAGATCCGCTTCCTTTTTTTCCGCCAGAGAAGCCAGCAGAACTTTTTTCTCCGTCAGGGATCGCTCCTGCGCATCAATGGCCGACCGCGACTGCTGCCTGCGGTTGTTGAATGCAGAAATAATTTCGTTGAGCTCTTTTTCAGCCGTTTCTTTCAGGAGAATATTCTCTTTCATCTCCAGCAATTTCTGAGCGGCCTGGGCCTCTTCCGTTTTGATATTCTGGCGGTTGTATTCAAGGACAGCGATTCTCTGCTTCAACCTTTCTGATTCATCTTCAAAACGTTCCAGATCTTTTTTCCGGCCGTTGATGTCAATTTCAAGACGGTGCACTCTGTTTTTCAGATCAGCAAGATCTTCGTCCCGGCTGGTAATCAGGGAAACCCTTTTTTTCTTTTCATCAACCTGATTTTCCAGTTCGACGGAAAGCCTTCTGACATCCGCTTCCAGTTCCGCGATTTCTCTTTTGGTCGCCAGCAGACTTTTTTCCACCGCCGCTCCGCTGCCGCCGGTCAACACGCCATTTGGACTGATCGTATCTCCTTCCGGTGTCACGAATGTCCCCCGGAATCCGTTTTTCTTCCACAGATCAATCCCTTTGGTGATTGATGGCGTCAACAAAACATCGCCCAGGAGGCAATCGGCAATCTGATGGAATTCTTCTTTCACCACGACTTTATTTCGAAGAGGTTCCGCTTCCTGAAGATGCTCGGTACTGTATGTTTCCGCCTTATTGCCGCGCAGTTCCACCGGTACAAAACTGCCCCGGCCCAACTGATAATTTTTTAAATAATCGATGGCTCGAAGGCCCTCTTCCTGGTTCTTCACTACAACATACTGCAGCTTCTCGCCCAGTACCGCTTCCACGGCGGATTCATATTCGCGGGGCACATTGATGTGATCAGCCACCACTCCATAAAACCTGTCCTGATCCCCTTGCGTTTCAATCACTTTCTTCACACCGTCACTGGACCATTTAAAAGCGGCCTGAAATTCTCCCAGTGATTGCAGACGCGATGACTTTCCGCCCGCTTCTTCTTTGATTTGCATGATCCGCTCTTCAAGGATCTGAAGATCTGACCTGGCCTTTTGCAGCTCGTCTGCGATCGCTTCTTTCTGCCCGGTCAGTTTTCTGATTTCCTCTTCTTCCGCCGCCTGATCCGAAGTGAGCGATTGCAGCTTAACCGCCAGTTCATCAAACCTGCTCTTGTCCTGTTCAATTTCGCGGCTTTCCCTCTCTTCCCGCTTCTTGAAATCCTCCAGGTTTTTGTTGAGGGTCGCAATCATATTGTTGAACTTGGCCAGATCCTGCATTACATCAATGTACCGGATTTTATGTTCTTCCAGCCGCGAATTGATCTCCCTGTCATTTTCCAGCAGCCCCTCAACTTCCTTCTGCCCGGCGGCCAGCTCATTCTGAAGCTGAGTCATCCGGTTCATGGCTTCCTCTGCCTTTTTCTGCAGATTATCCATTTCGACCGCCAGGGATGACTTTTTATGCTCCATCAGATCTATTTCAGACTGATTTTTTTGTTTGCGCTCTGTCGCTTCGGTGATCCGGCGACGCGAAAACTCAATATTTTTTTCCTTGATGGTGATAGAATTTTTGATTTCATAAAGTTCGGTTTGGCGGGCGCTGATTAGTTCATCGCTTTCCATCAGCCTCGCCTTCATTTCTTCCAGCGTGGACTCCCTTGCCTCCAGTAGTGCCCGGATACTTTCAGACTGACCGGAAAATTGAGACCGGGATTCCTGCAACGCGTCGCTCTTGCCGGCGAGTTTCGCAAAATTCTGCCTGGCAAGAATCAATTCAGCGTCCTTGATCCGAAGCTTTATTTCCTTGTATTGTTCGGCTTTTTTGGCCTGCCTGGCAATGGCATTGAGCTGGGACTTGACTTCCTTGTGAATGTCGTTGAGACGGAGAATATTCTGCCTGGTAGCTTCCATTTTTCGAACAGCGGCATCTTTACGGCTTTTGTATTTGGATACCCCGGCTGCGTCTTCAATAAACAGGCGGCGGTCTTCCGGTTTGGCCTCCACCATGGTCGCCACGGATCCCTGCTCCACCAGAGAATATGTTCTCGCGCCTACGCCCGTGCCCATGAAGAACTCTTTAATGTCCAGCAACCGGCAGGGAACACGATTGATGCAGTATTCGCTTTCATCGTCCAGAATGACTCTTCGTGAAATGGATACTTCCGCCAACTCCCCATATACGCCGGGAAAACTCGACCCGTCGCTGGACAGCGTCATGATCACTTCAGCCATGCTTACAGGAGCGGCATCCTCGCTGCCATTGAAGATGACATCGTCCATTTTCTTTCCGCGCAGTGCCTTGACACGCTGCTCCCCCATCACCCAGCGGATTGCGTCAACCACGTTTGATTTTCCACAGCCATTGGGTCCGACAATCGCATTTACGCCCTGGGAAAAATCGATGACGATCTTGTCGCGGAAAGATTTGAAACCTGATATTTCTAACCGTTTAAGCTTCATAACGTCTTTTGAATCGAACTGTCTGAATTTTGAAAAATCCTAACAAAAGATATTTCCTTTGTAAAGGGGAAATACAACAAAATGTATTCAGGAAAAATAATACCACAACATATAGTGCTTTGATTTAAATAAAAGACAAAATTGAAATTGATAAACCAAGAGGCATTAAAATGAAATCCGGCCAGATCCGGACAGATATTTTATCGAAGGTGCCTATGGAAATGTTATCTTCAAAAAGTCTTAAAAAACACCCTCCAGTTTTTTCCCGCATTCGGGACAGGCATTTCCCGACAGGTGATTGGCGACAATTTTATAACCATAACGATTAATTAGCAGATTAGAACAATTTGAGCAATAGGTATTTTCCCCCTCGTCTCCCGGAACATTTCCGCTGTAGACATACCACAGTCCCGCTTCTTTCCCGATATGACAGGCCCTGCGGAGCGAGGAAATCGGTGTCGGCGGAGTCCTCACCATCTTGAATTGCGGATGGAACCTGCTGATATGCCATGGAGTTTCCGGACCCAGGCTGCGGATAAACCCCGCAATGTCCTTCAGTTCTTCCAGAGAGTCGTTTAAACCGGGGATCAGCAGCGTGGTAATTTCCAACCAGATACCCCGCGCCTTCATGATCTTCAAGGTGTCCAAAACGGGCTTTAGCTTTGCGCCGCATTGTTTTTTATAAAATTCATCACGAAAAGATTTCAAATCCACATTGGCAGCAGCAAGATAAGGTGAAATCATTTCAATGGCCTGAGGCGTCATAAACCCGTTTGTCACAAAAACATTCTGCAAACCTTCCCTGCAGGCAATTTTCGCGGTTTCCAGCGCGGTTTCCAGATATACCGTCGGTTCTGTATACGTATAGGCAATGGTTTTGCAGGCACTTTTTTTTGCCCGCTCGACAATGACCTCAGGGGCGGTATCTTCACCCGTAATCATCAGAGTGGAACGGGGCATTTGAGATATTTCATGATTTTGACAAAATTCACAACTGAAATTACAGCCGACCGTGGCTATGGAATAGGATCTCGTCGCGGGATGCACATGGAAAAAAGGCTTCTTTTCAACGGGATCAACGTGCTCGGCAATCAGTGTTCCAAAAACAAGAGAATATAAAACACCATCTTTATTTTCCCTCACGCCACACAGGCCCCGCCTGCCGGAATTGATTTTGCAGCGGTGAGCGCACAGTGCACACTGGACGCGTCCTTCATCCAGTTTATCATAAAGCAGCGCTTCCCGGATCATGGATCACCCTCCTGCAGCATGCCCCGAACAGCTTCCGGAGCCGCGGCCCTTGATTTTGCTTTCACATCAAATGAATTCAAAATGGGACTCTGGACCGTTCGATATGTATAGTGGACTGCAAACGACATTCCTACAAAAGCACCCAGTGGATTTCTCTTCATGGGAAAAAGTTCCTCCAGCTCCGAAAAAAAATTGTAAACCGGAGCGGGAAGATAAATGGCGGATCCCCATGTGATCGAAGGAGATGACATGGAATCGCTGATAATGGACTGCATTTCACCGATTGTGAAAAAGCGTACTCCGGAAGTGACAGGAAAACCAAACAGCTTTCGGACGGACTGGCGTGTTCCCACAAAGGAATGCTTATTGAAAAAACCGATAAAAACACGGCTTCGGCTTACACGGACAGCTTCCGCAATGATTTTTTTCGGATTATCCAGGGTACGCAGATTATTGATCAGAGCAACGACATCAAATTCATTATCGGAAAAAGGAAGATCAACAGCGCTTCCCCTCACAAGGTCGCAGCGGTGACCAAGTTTATTCCTTGCCGTAGCGAGGGCAGCCTCTGACGGATCAATGCCGGTCAGGGAACATTTTTGTTGCGCAAACAGATTCAAATAATTTCCCGACCCGCACCCCACATCCAGCACCGATTCACCTGCAGCAGGGCTCACCAGGTCCATAATCAACTTTTCCTGCCTGGAAAATATATAACGTCCCAGTTCGGTTTCCAGCCAGTGATCCTGCGAGACGGCCTGTAACGGATCAAATAACATCTAGCCACCCTCTTATCAAAGACTGCAGAGCTTTTCTTTTCCCGGGACAGGCGGTCACCTGCTCCCCTTTCAATGTCAGCAATAAAAATTATGTAATATTATCCCAGATTACGCAATAGACAAAAATGACATTCCTCATGTCATTTCGACCGAAGGGAGAAATCTTATAAATCAGCATGATAAAGAAAGATTTCTCGTCGCGTTGCTCCTCGAAACGCGTGACCCGAAGGGTTATGACACATGGAAACAAAGAATCTCCCTATTGCGTAATCTGGGATTATACTTCATATTCAGATTATTG
>CAYMYR010000091.1:5569-8897 GCA_964394715.1 uncultured Smithella sp. | reverse complement strand
CTTATTTCCTATTTATGCCATTTTATGCTAAATTATAAATGAAAAGATGTTTCATATCAGGCATCCTCAGAAATGGGTCTGTAACCTGATGAATTATTTCTGTATAAGTAGTATAAAGAGTACCCGGTTTCGTTGCGTTGATATGGGTTTTGCAATTTTAATCTGTAGGATGGAACATGGCTACTGTCATTGAACAAACAGGGCGTCAAACTCTTCTGCAGAAAATACTTCATTTTTCGATTATTCCTAAAGATGATGAAAAACAGGCTCTTCGCATACGCCGTCTTTTCATGGCCTTTGCCGCTTATATCCTCTGCAGCAGTCTGGCTTATGTCTCCTATCTGGCAGGCTTCTCGGAGTGGCAGGCGGTTTTTGGGTTGATGATCATTACTCCTAGCATCAATATTACCTTATACATTCTATTTCGCACCGGTCTCAACCTGAGGATGGCCGATCCCAGTCTGACGTTAGTCCAGATGTGCATGGCCATCCTTGTGGTGATGTATGCAGTATACTATTCTAATGAGTCTCGCGGCATCCTGTTGTTGGCTAATGTCATTGTTCTTATTTTCGGCATTTTTCGCCTCAATACCCGCAGCTTTTTATATATCAGTGTTTATACCCTGCTGACATACGGTGGCGCTATCGCTCTTCTCCATCGCTTCCGTCCTCATGTTATCAATCTTCACTTTGAATATCTCCAATGGGTTGTTCTGGCCCTAGTCCTGGTAGCCTTTTCCGTCATCGGAGGGTACATTAGCAACCTGCGAAAGAAACTCGGTAAATCACTGTCTGTGATTCGGGAAATGTCCATTCGTGACGAACTGACCGGAGCCTTTAACCGGCGCCACATTATGGAACAGCTTGAAAATGAGCGGCAGCGGGTATCCCGGGGTGGCGCGCGCTTCGCTGTTGCCATGCTGGACATTGATCACTTTAAATCCGTCAATGATACCCTTGGCCACCTTGCCGGAGACGAAGTTTTGAAGGGAACTTCGGATGTTATTCGCAACAACCTTCGCAGTGTGGATTTATACGGACGCTTTGGCGGAGAGGAATTTCTGCTGGTTATGACACAAACAGATATTCAAGGAGCGTTGCTTTGCGCAGAGCGTGTCCGTGGAGCGGTTGAACAGAAGAGGTTTCCCGGGGTGGGGGACGATTTCAGGGTTACTGTTTCTTTAGGTTTAACAGATTATCGCGAAAATGAAAAAATTGATAAAACAATAGCCCGTGCAGATAAAGCCCTTTACCGGGCCAAGGAAGCGGGAAGAAACCGCTTGGAATATGCTTCCGGAACGTATCCGGAAGCTGAATTGACCGTCCTTTCCTGAAGTATCAATGAGAGGAGATTGTAAATGAAAACGAAGGTCTTAATTGTTGATGACAACAGGGACAACCTTTATCTGCTCAAGACCATATTAAAAGGTCAGGGCTGGGACGTCTTTGAATCATTAAACGGGAAAGCTGCCTTGGAAATTGCCAGGAATCATATTCCCGATTTGATTGTTTCGGATATCCTGATGCCGGTGATGGACGGTTATACGCTATGCCGCCAATGCAAATCCGATGAAAAATTAAAGAACATTCCTTTTGTTTTTTACACAGCCACCTACACAGAACCACAGGACGAAAAGTTTGCCCTGGATTTGGGTGCGGATCGATTCATTATCAAGCCCAGAGATCCGGAGGCGCTGCTTGAAATTCTGGTAGAGTTGCTGGATGAGAAAAGAAACATCCGCCCCGATACTTCAAAGCCCCTGGGCGAGGAAATGGAGTTTTTCCGGCGGTACAATGAAATTCTTTTTGGAAAGCTCGAAAAGAAAATGCTGGATCTGGAAACACTCAATCTGGAACTCAGGGCAATGGAAGAGCAGCATCGGCTGAGTCTGGAAAACGCAAGCGATGTCATTTATACAGTGGGTATGGATTTAAAGATTTTAAGCATGTCTCCAAGTGTGGAGCGAATGCTGGGATATAAGCCCGAGGATTTCGTTGGCCGGTATGTTTCTGATCAACAATCAGTCCTGAAGCCTCCGTTTCTGGAGCAGGCGGTTAATCATTTCAAGAGAGTCGTTGCAGGTGAAATCGTTCCGCCTTCGGTCTACGAGTTTGTTGCAAAGGACGGAACCGTAAAGATTGGTGAGGTCAGCGGATCTCCCTTCAAGCGGGATGGAAAAATTGCCGGCGTTGTTTGTGTTGCACGCGACATCACCAGCCGCAAAAGAATGGAAGAAGAGTTGCACATGCGCGAGCAGCAGTTCTCCTCGATCATTAACAGTTTTCCCGGCCGCGTTGCGCGGATAGACAGGGACTTTCGTTACCAGTTCATCAATAACCAGTTTGAAAATTTTCACAGGATGAAGGCTGATCAGGTGCTTGGTCATACGGTTGCCGAGGTGTTCGGAGAGGAAGTATTTCAACAGATCCGACCCCTCATGCAAAAGGCTATGGACGGTGAAACGGTAAGTACCGAAACCCACGTCAAGACACGCAAGGGCAAAATGCTTTATGGCCTCAATACCTATATGCCGGATAGGGCTGCGGATGGAACAGTCAGAGGAATCTTCGGGGTCATCTTTGACATCACCAAAATAAAAGAAGCGGAACAAGTTCTGAGAAAGAACGAAGAGAATTTCCGGAACTCCATGGATCAGTCCATCCTGGGAGTGCGGATTGTGTCTGATGACGGGGAAACGCTCTATGCCAACCGGGCGCTGCTCGATCTTTTTGGATTTGACAGTGTCGAGGAGTTGAAAAATACTCCTGTGACGAAGTGCTACACCAAAGAGAGCCTCGTTGAAAACAAGATAAGAAGAGAACAGAGAAAACGGGGTGAGAGCGGGCCTTTGAATTACGTCATCAGCATCATCACGAAGGATGGCAAGCTCCGCCACCTCGACGTTTTCCGTAAAGAGATTATGTGGGATGGTGTCCGGCGTTTCCAGGTTCTTTATAACGATATTACCGACAAGAAAAAGGTTGAAGAAGAGCTTCGCGAACGTGACGTCGTGTTCAATAAACTGTCTTTAAATGTTCCCGGAATGATTTACCAGTTCATGAGAAGGCCGGACGGGACCTATTGTGTTCCATTCAGTTCAAAAGCCATTGTGAACATTTTTGGCTGTTCACCGGAAGATGTGCGTGATGATTTCTCCCCGGTTGTCAGAGTCACATTGCCTGAAGATATAGACAAACTAATTAAATCAATTGAATTATCCGCTGAACAAATGACTACCTGGCAATGTGAATACAGGGTGCAGATTCCCGGTCAGCCGGTTAAATGGTTGTTCGGCCAATCAACGCCGGAGAAATTAGCTGACGGCAG
>CAYMYR010000091.1:4402-5469 GCA_964394715.1 uncultured Smithella sp. | reverse complement strand
TGCGGGAGAATGAGGAGCTCTACCGAACGATATTCGACAATACCGGCACTTCAATGATTCTCATTGAAGAGGATATGACTATAAGTATGGCAAACGATGAATTCTTGAGCAACACCGGATATTCATCAGACGAAATTATTGGCCGTATGAAATGGCCTGAAATTGTTCATCCGGATGATCTCAGGCAAATGATCGAACAGCACCGGTTGAGACGAGAGATTGAAGGGAACGCGCTGCCAAATTACGAATTTCGCTATATAACAAAAACAGGTGACATTAAAGATACTTTTTTAACCATTAAACTTGTGCCCGGCACGAAGAAAAGCATTGCTTCTCTTATCGACATGACCGAACGAAAAAAAGCACAGGTAGAACTTCAGCAGACGCTGGACAGGCTCAGCAAGGCGATGAACACAACCATCCATCTTCTGGCTGGGGCCGTCGAAGCCCGGGATCCTTATACGGCAGGTCACCAGACAAGGGCCGCGGATCTTGCCCGCGCCATTGCAACGGAAATGGAAATCCCAAAAGCAAAAATTGATGGCATCGGGATGGCAGGCGCGATTCACGACATCGGAAAACTGTCTGTGCCTGCCGAAATCCTGACAAAGTCTTCAAAACTGACAAAGGTCGAATTTGCCCTGGTCAAAGAGCACGCTGTAAAAGGGTATGAGATGTTGAAGGATGTGGAGTCTGACTGGCCGCTGGCGGAAATGGTTTATCAGCATCATGAGCGCATGGATGGTTCAGGTTACCCGAGAAATCTGAAAGGGGAAGAGATTATCATGGAAGCCCGCATTCTTGCCGTTGCCGACGTCGTGGAAGCCATGTCGTCCCATCGTCCCTACCGTCCGGCACTGGGTGTTGAGGCGGCCCTGGAGGAGATCGAGAAAAACAGCGGGACTCTCTATGACAACACTGTTGCCGATGCTTGTGTGAAATTGTTTCGGGAAAAAGGTTATCACTTCCCAGAAATCACCTTGTAAATCTTTTTCACGATAGTTTATTCAGACGGTAAAGGACAGAACGGTTTTTTTCATCCTGGAAGGGTTTTATTTTCTTGCCCC
>CAYMYR010000091.1:2409-4302 GCA_964394715.1 uncultured Smithella sp. | reverse complement strand
TTCTTGCCCCTTTGTTCTTTAATAATCCAGGTTTTCTGCTTCGAGGCTGCTGATCAGTGATGAAGCCATTTGATCGGTAATCAATCGGATTGACTGTTCATACCAGATGTCTTCCAGTCCATGATGTTTTGCAACCCTTTTCAAAAAGTCATTTTCTTTTGCGTGAAAATGCCCATCGGCAAGCGACAGCCGAACGCCGTCTCGGACAAAACGCCTGGCAACCTCCGGATTGGAAAATTTCGGCAATTCAGCGCTGATAAGGCTGTTTTGCAGGGCTTCTGCAATTGTTTTTTCGCAAAAACGCTGCTCAAAATCCAGCAACTTGCCCACACGCAGCATTATCACTCTTTCTTTTTCGTGGATTTTGCCGTCATTGCATACGAGAAGCAACAATCCCTTGAAATATGAACTGCGGTCGGTCAGGGTGATTTTTGTCTTTTTTTTCATATCATTTCTCCGGATGCCACCTAAATAATGTCTATGAAAAAAACAGGTTTCTGTCAAATTATTTTGTCCGGAAAAGCTTTTCGGGTTTGATTTTATGAGCGTTCTAATTGTTTTTATTCGCCGGATGACGACGAAGGTCCTTTGTTTCGAAAATACATGACAACCGGCACAAGAGCAAAAAATGTCAGCAGTGCGCCAGCCGCAAAAACGGCCTGATACCCGAACCTCTGGGTAAAAAGGCCGCCGGCCAGTGCCGCAAAGCCGGAGACGGTTACCTGAAATGCCGCCTGCAGCGTGTAATCGGTGCCGGGCAACTGCTTACGGCATACATCCATCATTGATGTAAATAAAGCCACGGTTGACAATCCATCAGCAAATTGCTCCATGCAGACTACCGCATACAGCGTGCGGATATCGTAGACACCGCCGGCGATAGACAGGTAACCGATAAAGCCCGCCGCCTGCAGGGCCCCGAAGATCAAAAGAGCCTTGCAGTGTCCGAGACGGAGCAGGAAAAGGCCCCCGAGCAGCGCACCCGCAAGTCCTGCTGTCGCGCCCACAATACCAATCAGCAGCCCGATATCCGAGAGAGACAGGCCCTGGTCTGAAAGGAGCGGGCCGATCATCCTGGATGCCAATGAATCGCCGGCTTTGAATGTCGCAACGGTGAGGAGCCACCATCCCATTCTCTCTCTTGAAAGAAAATCTTTAAATAATCCTATATAGCCCTGCCAGCCTTGCCATGGATCATGCTGAGGTTCACTTCTTGCCAGGGCTTCCGGTTCGTGCATAAACCAGATGGGCAGTAAAATGGGGATGATGAGGAAAGCAAGGACTGTATATGACAACTGCCAGCCGAAGCGGGCCACCAGCCACAACAGCAGCCCGCCTCCGAAGATCATGCCCACTTTGTAACCGATAACCTGCACGCTGTTGCCGAGTCCTCGCATGTGTGGTGCCAACCTGCTTACCGCCAGGCCGTCAGTTGCAATGTCTTGCGTTGCAGCGGTTATGTTCATCAAGAAAAGCAAAATCATCAGAAAAGGGAATAAGTGCGATACCCAGTAACTGAAATCACGCGAGGCCAGGAGGATCATCAGGCCAAACATGATCAGGTTGAGGGTCAGCAGCCACCGTCGGCGTGTCCAGAAACGGTCCAGAAAAGGTGCCCAAAGGAACTTCAATGTCCAGGGAAGGGCAAGTAGTGCTGTGAATCCTATGGTGGAAAGGGATATGCCCTGTTGCCTTAAAAGGGGTGGCAGGGCCTTCCCCAGCAATCCTGAAGGCAGACCCTGTGCGAAATAAAGTATTGCCAGCAGCCCCAGCAGGGGCGCATCTAATATACGTTTCTCACGATTCACAGATTGACGGTCCATAAAGAGATTTGAGAAGCCTGCATCATTCTTCCGGGTGATTGAAAGCGAAGCACAACATCCCGGTCACTTG
>CAYMYR010000091.1:0-2309 GCA_964394715.1 uncultured Smithella sp. | reverse complement strand
GCAAAATGATGTGGATCCCCGCATCTGCGGGTTACGGGACGCGGTCAAACGTGGATGGTATAAATTAGATACCGGTGAGCTTTTTGACGGCTTCAAAATTACACGGGATGATGTTGTTTTAGATGTCGGATGCGGTGAAGGAAATGCTGTTTTGTTTTGCGCGAAGCAGGGAGCCCATGTGGTTTTTGCAGATGTTGAGGATGCAAAGATTGCGGCACTGACTGAAAAAATCAAAACAACCCCGGCAAGAAAAATTGAAGGTTTTGTCAGTGACACAATGCCGTTACCCCTGCCTGATGAGTATGCAACCAAAATCCTGGCTACGGAAGTTCTGGAACACACCACCGAACCTGAAAAGATCATGGAGGAACTCGTCAGGGTGGGCAGACCGGGCGCCCGGTATTTTCTCACAGTACCTGATTCACGCTCGGAGATGCTGCAGAAGCCTTTTGCAGATCCTGTCTATTTTACCCGGCCGAACCACATTCAGATTTTTGATAAGGAACGTTTCGTCAGGCTGGTGGAAAATTCAGGACTAAAGGTGGAAAGATATGAAACATGGGGGTTCTACTGGACCTTTTTTATGTCCTTATTCTGGCTGGTGCATCAAAAGGGAGATCTGCAGGGGGCTGTTCTGGATGCTATCAATCCCCCTTATCATCCTGTTTTGCAAAGCTGGTCAAACACCTGGGCTGGATTAATGGAACTGAAAGGTGCTGAGAAAGTGATGGAATCTTTTGATCAATATTTGCCCAAAACCCAGCTGATTATTGCGCAGAAGAAATAAATGCCTGTCACCGCCGGCGGATTTATTCGCGCCCGTTTATGTTTTGCTGAAGGAAGACCTTGAAAGATTTTACAGAAGGCAGTATCGCCAGACAGGTAGTTGATTTCACGATGCCCATCATGCTGGGCAATTTGCTGATGTCTGTCTATGGTATTATCAACCTGATCTGGGTGGGCAGGCTTCTGGGGCATAAGGCCGTTGCCGCCGTGGCCGCCTCCCTGCCCATCATTATGCTGTTGCCCTCGTTTCTCATCGGACTGGGAATGGCCACGAATGTCATGATCGCCCAGGCCTTTGGACGAAAAGACAAGGCCATGCTCAGGAAGATTTTGTCTAACTCATTTTTTTCTTCAATTCTGTTCTGCCTGCTGATTTCTATCGTTGCCCTGATTTTCCGCCACGAGCTGCTCGATTGGGTGCAGGCGCCGGCGGAAATCCGCGACATGGCTCTGTCCTATCTGACCATCATGATCGCCACGCTCGTGTTTCATTTTTTTATCAACTGGATGAACGGCATGCTGCGGGGACTGGGTGACGCCACAACCGTGGTTAAGATCCTCATCATGCTTGCCGTGTTTAATGTCACATTTGTTCCGCTGTTTATCCAGGGGATCGGCCCCCTGCCTCCGCTGGGGGTAGCCGGCGCCGCATGGGGCACAACGCTGGCGGCCGTAGCAAGCGGCATCATCGGGTATGTTTACCTGCTGCGTTTTAATCCTTATATTAATATGCGTAACTGGGATTACAGGCTGGACTGGCATATTATCCGGGAAGTATTTGTCATTGGTGTGCCCGCCTCGCTCCAGATGCTTGTGGTTTCCCTGGCTGGTGTCATCATCATATCTCTGGTCAATCGCTACGGTACGGCAGTCACCGCCGCTTTCGGCATTGGTATGCAGGTGGATATGCTGGCGACGATCCCGTTTATCTCCATCGGGATGGCCTCGACAACCATCGCAGGCCAGAATCTGGGCGCGCGGAATATGGACCGTGTTTACCAGACAACGCGCATATCCATTTATGTCGGTCTGGCCATCGCTCTTGTTTGCACCTTTGTGCTGCTGATATTTCCGGAACACATCGGTGCCCTGTTTCTCAAAGAATCCCTGGAAAAGGCGCGGGTGCTCAGCCTTGTTCGCGACTACTATCAATGGATGGCGTTTATTTTCCCCTGCTTTGCCATAATTTTTGCGATTCAGGGTGTGCTGAGGAGCGCAGGTGACACGATGGCATTGCTTGCCCTTTCATTTATTGCCATGTTTATTATCCGCATTCCGCTGGCATACTTTCTTGCCGGTCCGGTCGGTTTCCGACAGGACGGTATCTGGATGGCCATGCTGGCAAGCAGCACACTGGCTGTTTTTCTAAACTGGCTTTACTATAAAAAAGGACCGTGGAAGAAAAAAAAGCTGATGGGGGGATAAGGATCAAGGTTCAATGTGAAAGGAACAAGGCGCAAGGTGCAAGGTTCAAGGACAAAGGCAAAAAGGTTAAAGGAATTTCCTCCCCCTAACCCCCTCCA
>CAYMYR010000090.1:0-9033 GCA_964394715.1 uncultured Smithella sp. | reverse complement strand
AGCTGATTGCCTGGGGTGAAGAAAAGAAGTCCGACTCCCACGGGCATCATGCATAAGATGTTTTAAGTGCCATAAACTTAGCAACTTTGTTATTTGATATAGGGAATGGCCTTGCCACTATTGTATGTGGTTTCGACCATTCCCTTTATTCATTATGACGCATACCTCGAGGAAGGTCTCTATATATTTATGATGTCCAATCCCAGTGAAACATCTGTTATGGATCAAATTATTGAACGGGCTGTCGAGCAAAATCCCCACAGCAGCAATCTTCTGAAAGCGTTCGGGCCTATTTTGAAGAGACAGAGGCAACTGTCTGAATCTATTTCAATGCCGAAACTGAATTATTCGCTCGTCGACAAGGAAAAACTTCGCGCGGGGATTCCCGTGATTCAGCAGATGAAAATTTTTTCCCCGGATGATCCGCTGAGCGAAATTGCGTTATCCCTGGCAGCGGCGGTGAAAGAAGGCATGCCAAAACTTGCGGCAGAGATGGACCGTCTGTGTGAACTGATACAAAATGGGAAACTGCATCTTGCAGAATACTTTGTTGACAAGTCAGGCGGGGAAAATCAGGCAAAAGAGCATTGGGGAAATGATCTTAATGTGTCCCCTTCCAATGCATCTTTTTTGTTGAGTCTGGTAGCGCGCGTTCTGCTTGAACGACGCAGGATAGAATCAACAGAGGCGCTGGGGGCGTTTGAATGGGAAAAAGGATATTGCCCGGTATGCGGAGAATTCCCTTCGATTGCCCTGATCGAAGAAAAGGGAGGCAAACGGTTTTTGCATTGCAGCTCGTGCGGCCAGGATTGGCGGTTTACTCGCGTGGTTTGTCCTTATTGTGAAAAAGAAGCCCAACAGGAAATGGACTATTATTACGTCGAGAACAAAACTGAAGAATCCGCATTTGTTTGCGATCAGTGCAAGAAATATCTCGTGACGCTTTATCGCGCGGGTCGTCTTTATGCACGGGATATGGATATTTCCGCGATCAGCCTGGTTCATCTGGACATGATCATGCAGGAAAAAGGCTTCGAGCCAATGGTTGCGTGCGCGTGGAATGTTCTGGAATGATGATTGGCGAAAATTCAATATTTTTAATATCTTTTCGCCGATATTCTATTCCGGCTGTTTTTGCGCGTTGACAGGATGGGAATAGTTTTGTATGAAAGCACATGATGAATATGTCACATTTGGCATATGTCATTAATGTCATTGATGATTTACAGGAGAAGCGAGTATGAGCGACACATTTTTTTTAAACGGAAAAGAGACGCCCTTTAAACCGGGTCAAATGATTCTGGATGCGGCGCGAAACGGCGGTATTGAGATTCCCACATTATGTTACCTGAAAGGTTCGGCGCCTACAGGCGCATGCCGCGTATGCTGTGTTGAAGTCAAGGGGGCACGGTCCCTCATGGCTTCCTGTTCGACGCCGGTGACAGCCGGAATGGAGGTTTTTACAGACACGGAACTGGTCCATCGTTCCCGGAAAATGATCGTTGAATTTATGCTGGCTTCCGGTCGTCACAATTGTCTGATGTGCGAAGCAAACGGCAACTGCCGTCTGCAGGATCTGGCCTATTTTTATAAAATTACCAAGCTGCAATTTCCGGAAAAAGAAATCAGTGATATTTATCCGACGGAAGATGAAAACCCCCTCATCGTTCGTGATTTCAGCCGCTGTATTCTTTGCGGACGATGTGTGCAGGCCTGTAATGAAGTGGTTGTGAACCGGGCGATTTCACAGGGCTATCGCGGGGCCGAAAGCAAGATCGTTACCGGCGGTGACAAAGCATATGATGATGAAATGAGTGAATGCGTCTTCTGCGGTCAGTGCGTGGAAGTCTGTCCGGTCGGCGCTTTAACGGAAAAGAAGGCCAAAGGTCTGGGACGCCCCTGGGAAGTCCAGAAAATCCGCACAACATGTCCTTATTGCGGTGTCGGCTGCCAGCAGTGGCTTCATGTCAAAGACGGCAAGATCATCAAGGTTACCGCCGTCGAAGATGCCCAGCCCAATCAGGGACGGCTTTGTGTGAAAGGGCGCTTTGCTTACGATTTCATTTATTCCAAAGAAAGACTCAAAACGCCTTTGATTCGTGAGAAGAATGGCGAGTTCCGCGAGGCGTCCTGGGATGAAGCGCTCGATCTTGTCGCTACAAAATTTAAAGAGATTATCAAAAAAGACGGGCCGGATGCCATTGCCGGTGTCAGTTGCGCCCGCAGTATCAACGAAGATTCCTATCAGATGCAGAAATTTTTCCGCGCAGTAATCGGTACGAATAATATCGATCACTGCGCGCGTACCTGACACGCTCCCACGGTCGCCGGTCTGGCGACTTCTTTCGGTTCGGGTGCAATGACCAATTCTTTCGCCGATTACGCGAAGGCAAAAATGATTATTCTTGTTGGCACCAATATAACGGAGGCGCATCCGGTCGCCGGAACTTTTGTCAAGGATGCCGTTTTGGCCGGCGCCAAGTTGATTGTTATTGATCCGCGGCGTACCGAGATGGCTGATTTTGCCCATATGTTCATTCAGCTCAAAGTCGGTTCCGACGTGGCGCTGATCAATGCTTTGATGAACGTCCTGATTACAGAAAATCTTTACGATAAAAAATATGTGGACTCCTGCACGGAGGGGTTTGAGGAATTAAAGAAAAAGGTGATGGAATATACGCCGGAAAAAGCCGCGGAAATAAGCGGTATTCCAGCTGATACCATTCGCGAACTGGCCCGTACGATGGCTTCCATCAAGCCGGCGATGCTGATGTACACTCTGGGCATCACCGAACACATCTGCGGCGTCAACAACGTTATGTCCTGCGCCAATCTCCAGATGCTTTTAGGCAATGTCGGCGTGGAATTCGGCGGCGTCAACCCGCAGCGCGGTCAGAACAACGTTCAGGGCGCCTGCGACATGGGTGCGCTTCCCAATGTTTTCCCCGGCTATCAGCAGGTTGCCAATGCGGATGCCCGGGCGAAATTCGAAAAAGCATGGAACGTCAAATCGCTTCCGGACAAACCCGGTATGATGATGCCGACGATGATGAAAAATCTGACGACCGGAAAAGTCAAAGGTTTTTATGTTTTTGGTGAGAACCTGGCCAATACCGAGCCGGATATTAAACATGTTGAACATGAACTGCAATCGGCAGAATTTCTGGTGTGCCAGGATATTTTCCCGACGGAAACAACACGCTTTGCTCATGTCATACTTCCGGCTGCCGCCTGGAGTGAAAATGACGGCACTTTTGCCAGTTCAGAGCGGCGCGTCAACCGCGTGCGCACAGCAAGTGTGCCGCCGGGCGATGCCAAACCCAACTGGTGGATATTCAAAGAGTTGGCTAAACGATTCGGTCATGAATGGGCATCCAACAGCGCCCAGGAAATATGGGACAATGAAGTATCCGTGCTGGCGCCTTCCATGGCGGGAATCAAGTACGACCGTCTGGAAAATGACGGTCTCCAGTGGCCATGCCCCAACGCAGATCATCCGGGCACCCCGACACTGCACAAAGGCGGAAAATTCACCCGCGGTCTGGGTATGCTCAAGGCCATCGACTATATTCCGCCTGCCGAGGTTCCGGACAAGGAATATCCCTTTGTTCTTTCCACGGGGCGTCGTTTATACCATTACCACACAAGAACGCAGACCGGCCGATCTGAGGGTATCAATGATCTGCTGGGCGAAGAAACGGCCGACATTTCCATACAGGATGCCATGGCAAAAGGCATTGCTGACGGAGAGATGATCCTTGTAAAATCCAGACGTGGCGAAGTTAAGGTGAAGGCGCGTGTTACCCGTCAGGTTCCGGAAGGTCTCGTGTGGATGGCTTTTCACTTCCGCGAGGCCTGTGCAAACTGGCTGACCAATCCTGTCTATGATCCTGTAACGCAGACAGCGGAATATAAAGCATGCGCTGTAAGGATTGACAGGCTAACATAGGGGTTAAAAACATCCCGCTGCGATTGCGGGATGTTTTTTGCAAGATTGTATGTTATTTATAGCACAAAATGTATTTTCGAGGAAACTTCAATGAAAAATAAGCTTATTGCCGTTGCTTTCATTCTGATAATTTTGATGTGCCCGTTTTCTGTTGGTGCCCAGGAAAAAATTTCTGTTGCCGTTGCTGCCAACTTTATATCAGCTTTCAAAGAGATGGCCGCTGATTTTGAAGAAAAAACAGGTGTTAAAGTCGAGGGAACATTCTCATCGACCGGTAATCTCTACAGCCAGATTAAAAATGGTGCACCTTACGATGTGTTCTTATCAGCGGATATTGAGAGACCAGAGATTTTACAGAAAGAAGGCTGGACGGAAGGTAGCTTTGTTTATGCCCGTGGAAAAGTGATTTTATGGTCGGCGGACAAAAAATTCTGCAAGGCGGCGACCTGGCAGGAAGCGCTGAAAGTCAGCAAGATCAAAAAGATTGCCATTGCCAATCCTCAAACTGCACCATACGGGGCAGCGGCAAAAGATGCGCTGTCCAAATCACAATTATGGGACAGCCTGCAGGATAAAATGGTGATTGCGCAAACCATTGCCCAGTCCTTTCAATATGCCTCAACAATGTCAGTCGAAGCGGGATTTTGCGCACTTTCCGCTTCTGCCAGTCCCGAGGGATTAAAGGGATGCTACTATGCGGTACCTGAGGCACCAGACGTTGTTCAGGCCGCCTGCGTCGCTAAAAATACAAAAAATAAAAAGGGTGCAGAGTTGTTTGCCGGTTATCTTCTCTCCGAGCATGCCTTAAAAATTAAGCAGAAATACGGGTATCATTAAGTGGATTATCTTGCGTTGTATGTGACGTTAAAACTGGCATTGGTGTCAACGGTTGTCCTGATGGTGCTGGCCGCGCCCATTTCTTACTTCCTGGCCTATACCCGTTTTCCGGGAAAGTCGTTTATAGAGGCGCTGATCTATCTGCCGATGGCCCTGCCGCCGACAGTGATCGGTTTTTATCTGATCATTCTGATGGGTCCGAAGGGATGGATTGGTTCTTTATGGGAGAAATTCACCGGCGGATCGCTTTTGTTCACTTTTTTGGGAATTGCCATTGCATCGGTTATTTACTCGATTCCATTTGCTGTGCAGCCGATGAAAGCCGCTTTTGCCAAAATCGACAGGCGTTTGCTGGAAAATGCCTATATCCTGGGCCTGTCGAAACGAGCGACTTTTCTGCGAGTAATCATCCCAAATTCTTTTGGCGGCATCGCCGCCGCCGCCATTTTGGTTTTCCTGCATTCCATCGGAGCGTTCGGTGTGTTGCTGATGGTCGGCGGCAGCATTCCCGGAGAAACCAAGGTGGCGTCCATTGCCATATACGAAGCTGTGGAAATGATGAATTATCACACGGCAGGTTTGATTGCATTGAGCTTCATCCCCATCAGCTATGCCTTTTTATTGTTGATCAACAAACTGAGTGATGGTCCCCGCGCATGACAGTATCCGCCTCTTTCAGAAAAAAGCTCAGGTACTTTGATGTGGACATTTCCCTTGAATGTCGAAGCGGAAAGATGATGGTGTTGATTGGTCCATCCGGCGGCGGAAAGACGACAATCATCCGCATGCTTGCCGGGCTTGAAAAACCGGACGAGGGCAGTCTGTGCTTTGGCAATGACATCTGGTTCGATTCTTTGCGGCGTATCAATGTAAAGCCTCAGAAGCGCCGTTTGGGTTATGTTTTTCAGGACTACAATCTTTTTCCGCATCTTAATTTATTTGATAACGCGGCATTTGCGGCTGCGGATAAAAAAGAGGTTCACGCGCTTTTTGAACTTTTCAGGATCGACCATCTGAAAAAACGCAAACCTCATATGGTATCCGGTGGTGAACGTCAGCGTTGTGCAATCTGCCAGGCGTTGGCACGTCATCCCCGGCTTCTTCTGCTGGATGAGCCGTTCTCCGCGTTGGACGTGGTGACACGGCGGGGCTTGCGTGAAGAGATCAAAAGCCTGAAGGGGAAGTTATCCTGCCCGATTATTTACGTGACGCATGACATTAACGAGGCCCTGTTTCTGGCCGATGAGATTCTGCCGGTCGTAGACGGAAAAGCCGATTACGGTTGGATGCAACGCACGATCACGCGGGAACCCGGTGAAGGAACGCCGACCAGAGGTGCACGGGAACCGCGCCTGTCGCTGGTTTATTAGCACGCAAATAACATGGTTTTTTATTGAAAAATATTTTATGAAAGCCACGTCTTCTTTTTCTAACCTCTACATGCGGAACGAGAGGGGGTAGAGAGAATTATAAATTCCCTCATTTCCCCTGAAAGAGGATGGTTAAATTTGATGCATACTGATGAAGGAGCTAAATATATATGAACATCTGCACCTATTCTTATGAAGAGTATCTTCACCTGGTAAAGTCATTTCACGGCACTCTTGCGCCGGGCCTGCTGATCGGCGGCTTTATGGTCGATCTGGCCATGAAGCATCTGCCGGAAGGAGATTTTTTTGATGCCGTGTGCGAAACCCCGGTTTGCCTGCCGGATGCCGTGCAAATTCTGACGCCCTGTACGATCGGTAATGGTTGGCTCTCTGTTGTGTCTTTTGGGAAATTTGCCATAACGCTCTATGAAAAATATGGCGGGAGGGGCGTGCGGGTTTATCTCGATACAGGCAAGCTAGACCAGTGGCCGGAAATCCGCGACTGGTATCTCAAAAAGAAGAAAAAAAACGAACAGAATTCAGAGTTGCTTTTTGCTCAAATCAAGGATGCGGGACATGGATTGTTTAGCATCCAGCACGTACAGGTTGACCCGGAAAAAGTGCGTCGCAAGAAAATGGGCCCAGTTGCCGTCTGTCCCGTATGCCGTGAAGCCTACCCCACCCGCGACGGGGAAAAGTGCAGGAGCTGCCAGGGAGACAGTCCTTTTACGGAGATCAAACCGATCAGCTGATGCCGGGAAAATTATCAGGAAATCATGTTCATGTCGGGCACAATTTTAAATCGACTTTATGAAACGCTTGCGCAGACCGCAAAAGACAGGCAGATTGCCGACTTGCGTTTGGGCTTAAGTTACGTGGGCGTCAAGTTGGATAACGGCAAGGCGGGGATTGCTGCCCTGGTACCCGACAGGTCATCCCGAAGTTGTACGGTTTTGAAGGAGGCCGGGACTTATGCCGGGGCTAATGCATCGGACATCCTTGGATATCTTGTTGAGGGCAAAAACAGTCTGCATCGCGCTATCGGCCTGGCCGTGGCCAATTCCCTGATCGACGCACCTTCTGATCAGACCGAAGACAGGGAAGCTACTACATATTTTAATCTTCAGCCGGGTGAACAGGTCGTCATGGTCGGTCTTTTTGCCCCGCTGGTCAATCGGATTGAAGCAACGGGCGCGATTTTGACGGTGATTGAGAAAAATCCTGAACGTCTGGAAATCCTTTCGCCTGACGACAGACAAAAGGCGCTCAAAGAATGTGATGTTGCAATCATCACTGCAACGACTCTTTTGAATCATACATTTGAGGAAATGATCAACCTGCTTGGTTCGCCGCGCCTCATCGCACTAATGGGTCCATCCACTCCGCTTGTTCCTGAGATTTTTCGAGATACCTGTGTAAATCATCTGGGCGGAGCTGTTGTCAAAGATCCGGCGCGGGTTTTACAAATTATTTCAGAAGGCGGCGGTACACCTGCGCTGCGACCCTATCTTCGTTTTGTTAATCTGTTACTTAATTGATCACTTGTGGAAAATCCTGATACATAAAATAAATGATTTCAATATAATGTAAAAAAGGCGGATCGGTTTCGATCCGCCTTATCTGAAAGTTTTAATTTTAGTTAACGTCTGCAACCGTTGCCCATGGCACTCGAAACGCGATCCGCATAATACTGCAAATCAGATAACGCCCAGAAGAAACTTACCATTGGCTACGGTACCGTTCCGTTATCTTTTCATTAGCATACAATAAAAAAATAATCAAGAGATAAATCAATATATAGTGTTTTTTGCTCAATTATAACACAATGGATAGTATTTTTAAAAAAGCAGTAGTGAATAAAACGTCGTAAGAATCTTGTTGAAATCTAACATGTTAGATATCTCATCCCTATCTTAGAAATCATTAAACCCTCTATTGGTTTATGAAAGCATAATCTAATATTTCCTGCTGTTAATCATCTATAAACAGTATGAGATTCCTGCCTCGCAAGGTTATGTCAAAAATGACATAACCTTGCGATAATACTAACATTTTTACATTGACAACGACCGGCATTGAATATATAAACGAGCGCGTTGAAGCGTTATTTTCTAGAAAATGTCATGCTCCTTTGTCGTGGTCTTTCCAGACAGCTTTTCCCTGAAAATGATGGCTAAATGGAAAACAAACGCATGGTTGAAGATTGCGGAGCATGAAAAGAATATTTTGAAATTCTGAGAAAGGAGAAGGAATTCATGAACGTCAGCAGAAGAGGTTTCTTGAAACTTTCCGGCGCTGTCGCTGCTGTGAGCGGCTTAGGAATCAGTTTGAAGCCGGCATCAGTCCACGCCAAAGACCTGAAAATCAAGTACGCCAAAGAAACCACGACGATTTGTCCCTACTGTTCCGTAGGATGCAGTATTATTGTATCCGTTCGCGATGGTAAGGTGATCAACACGGAGGGAGATCCGGACAGCCCTATTAACAAAGGATCGCTTTGCAGCAAGGGTGGTTCGATCTATCAGATGGCTGTGAACGAAAATCGTCTGGGTAAGCCGCTTTATCGGGCACCGTTTGCCACCGAATGGAAGGAAGTCGAGTGGGAGTGGGCGTTTGAGAAAATCGCGGAAAACGTGAAGAAGAGCCGCGACGCCAGTTTTAAAAAAACAAATGCAAAAGGTGAAGTCGTCAACCGGACGGATGGTATCGCCTCCGTAGGTTCCGCGGCGATGGACCTGGAAGAATGTTTCACGTACCAAAAATTCTTAAGGGGGTTGGGTCTGGTTTACATCGAACATCAGGCCCGTATCTGACACAGCCCGACTGTACCGGCTCTGGCAGAGTCGTTCGGACGCGGCGCAATGACCAATCACTGGG
>CAYMYR010000089.1:0-9519 GCA_964394715.1 uncultured Smithella sp. | reverse complement strand
GCTTTTTCAAATTCCAGGTTTTTGGCCGCCTGTTTCATTTCCGCAGTAAGATTTTTAATCAATGCGGGCAAATCTTCTTCTTTGGCCGGAATAGCCCTGCCTTTGTCATCCACAGGAATTGTGACATAGTCGGCTTCGTAAATGGAGCCCAGCACATTGCTGATCGATTTTTTGATGGTTTCGGGCGTGATATTGTTTTCTTCGTTGTACCTGGCCTGTATGGCACGGCGGCGCCTGGTTTCGTCAAGACAGGCCTGAATGGATTTGGTAATTTTGTCGGCGTACATGATGACCTTGCCTTCGACGTTTCGCGCGGCGCGGCCGCTGGTCTGAATGAGCGATCGCTCGGAACGCAGGAATCCTTCCTTGTCCGCATCGAGGATCGCCACCAGTGACACTTCCGGAATATCCAACCCCTCCCGCAGCAGATTGACGCCGACCAGCACGTCAAATTCTCCCAGCCGCAGATCACGTATAATACTGACCCGCTCCAGCGTATGAATGTCGGAATGCAGGTAACGCACACGGACACCCAGTCCGCTGTAGTAGTCGGTCAGATTCTCCGCCATGCGCTTGGTCAGCGTAGTGACCAGCACTCTTTCTTCTTTTTTAACACGGATACGGATTTCTTCCAGCAGATCATCCACCTGGTGCACGGCAGGTTTGATTTCAATTTCCGGATCCATAAGGCCCGTCGGGCGGATAATCTGTTCAACCCGCACTCCGCGGGCTTTCGTCATCTCATACTGGGCGGGTGTTGCGGAGATGTATATCCTCTGATTTGGCAGTGCCTCGTACTCTTCAAAGGTCAGCGGCCGGTTGTCCAGCGCGGACGGCAGACGGAATCCATATTTGACAAGCGTTTCCTTGCGGGACCGGTCTCCGCGGAACATGCCCGCAAGCTGCGGCAACGTGGCGTGGCTTTCGTCAATGATGATCAGCGTGTCCTTGGGTAGATATTCCATAAGCGTGGGCGGTGGTTCGCCGGGTTTGCGTCCGGTCAGGTGGCGGGAATAGTTTTCGATCCCCTGGCAGTAGCCCATCTCCTCCATCATCTCCAGATCAAAGTTCGTGCGCTGCTCCAGGCGCTGTGCCTCCAACAGCATATTCTGCGCTTTATAACGGGCCAGCGTTTCAACCAGTTCCGCGCGAATATCGGTCGTGGCCCTTTTAAGATTGTCCTTTGTGGTCACGTAATGGCTCCCAGGATAGACCGCCGTTTTCGTAAGCGAGCCGAGCTTCTTTCCGCGCAGAGGATCAATCAGATAAATGCCTTCTATCGTATCTCCAAAGAATTCAACTCTGAGTGCCTGCTCATCTTCGTATGTCGGAAAGATTTCCACCACGTCGCCGCGCACACGGAATGTTCCGCGGTGGAAGTCAATGTCGTTGCGTTCATACTGGATTTCAATCAACCTTTTCAGGATTTCGTCGCGGGGCATCTCACCGCCCACTTCCAGCGGCACAATCATTCCCAGGTAGGCTTCCGGCGACCCCAGACCGTAGATGCAGGAAACACTGGCCACAATGATCACATCACGTCGCGACAGCAGGGCATGAGTCGCGGCGTGGCGCAGCTTGTCGATTTCCTCGTTGATCGCTGAATCCTTTTCAATATAAGTGTCCGTGGCCGGCAGGTAGGCTTCGGGCTGGTAGTAGTCGTAGTAGCTGACAAAATACTCCACGGAGTTGTCGGGAAAAAGGCCCTTGAATTCTTCATACAGTTGCGCGGCCAGCGTCTTGTTATGCGCGATAATCAAAGCTGAACGCCCGGCACGCGCAATGACATTGGCAATGGTGAATGTCTTGCCGGAACCGGTGACGCCTAAAAGCACTTGATGTTCTTTGCCCTCAGCAAGGCCTTTTACCAGCTTATCAATGGCCTGAGGCTGATCGCCGCTCGGTATGAAATCCGTGATGAGTGAGAATTTTTCCATAAAGTTCTGATAACCATAAATGATTTCTGGATTGCCAGATCTTGCCGGCAATGACAATGCTATGTCAGCAAACACGCCTCTGTCCGTTTTTGTTTTGTCATTGCCTGGATTGCCAGGTCTTGCCGGGCAATGACAATGCTATGCTAACAAATACACCCCTGCCCGTTTTGCTTTGTCATTGCGAGCCGACTCTCAGTCGGCGTGGCAATCTCATATTACATTGAATAAATCTTTCCATTCACTATTCATCTCTTCTATTAACTTGATCTTCTTTGCCCTTGTGCCACTTTTCATTTGTTTTTCCCTAGCAATTGCATTGTTTATGTCATCGTAAACTTCGTAGAAGACCAGTTTGTCTATGTTGTACCTTTTAGTAAAACCTTCCAGTAATTTATTTTTATGTTCATAGACCCTCTTATTGAAATCACTCGTAACTCCGGTGTAAAGGACTGTATTATTTTTGTTTGTCATGATGTAAACGTAAAATTGTTTATTCATGCAACATCCATTTACAAATCAAAGGTACTGAGATTGCCACGGCTCCTGAGCGTCGCCTCGCAATGACCTTTTTAATGTTTTATCCTTTAGTGTCGCTTCCTGGATTGCCAGGTCTTGCCAGGCATTGACAATGATATGCTGGCAAACACGTCACTTCCCGTCTACCCTGTAAGGCGTTTGAAGATACCCTTTGGCGTCAATCCTTGCCGCCCCGTCGGCACCTTCAATTTTCAGCACCCGCTTATAGTAATCCTTGGCGTATTTATGTTCCTTACGAATATCATGAATCATCCCTAAATAAAGCATGGACCGGGCCTGCGTGCGATTATTATAAAATGATTTGTCCTGAATCGCTTTCTGAAAATAGGATTCTGCTCGTCCATATTCACCCCGCTTAAAATGGATTCTTCCCATTAATTGATAATAGCGTGGCTGAAGCTCAGGAATAAAGGGCGGTACCTCGCTGTTGATATTCTTCTCTATTTGTGCCGCCATGGCCTCTGCCTCGGCAAATCGGCTCAATTCAAGCAAGGCTGTCGCATAGATAAAATGAAAATTATAATCATTAGGGAATTTATTCCTCAGCTCCTGAGCAATAGGCAACGCTTTGGACGGTTGTTTTTCATAGTTCAGATAAACAGACACCAGTTCGACCCGAGCCATTTCCCTGAGCAGATAACCTTTTTGCGTTGCTGTCTGGATTTCCGCCAGTCCTTTTTGCCTGTCTCCCGCCGTGATCAACCAGGAAGACAAAAAGCCTGTCATGCCGGCAAAATGATCGATATGATAATGCATGAGACCCATGAGAAAATCGGAATCATAGTTATTGGGATCACAGGCTTTGGCCGCCTCCAGGTAATGCCATATATTTCTGGTTTCTTGAGTCATGGCTATGTATCTTTTTTCTTTAACGGCCCAATTAACTTTGGCTATTTTAGCCAGGGCCATGGCCACATAGGCCTGACTGTCTTTAGGGTTTTTGGCAATCCTTTTTTTCCCCCGGACCACCGCTTCATCTGAAAAATAAAGGATGGCTTCTTTTTCTTTCTGACGCTTTTCAAGACTGAAGCACATTTCATAAGCAAACATATGCAGCATGGCTTCCATGGCGTATCCGGTCGGGTTATCGGGTTCCAACTCCATTGCCTTTTTCAGGCTGGTGTCGGCTCCGGCCTCATCCAGATTAAACGACTTGTCTATTGCCTCCATGAGATGAGCCTGGTAATTGCCGGTACGCAGTTCCGCCCCGCGCGTGTCGAAGGCAAAAACCTGCATGGCTGCCGAAACACAAAGCACAAATGAAATAATGATCGATATTTTTTTTAGCATATTGATTGAACATCCCTAAATTTTTTATTGCTTTTTTAAAGGCGTTGAGATTGCCACGGCTCCTACGTCGCCTCGCAATGACATTTTTATCCACATTGTCATTACGAGCGCCCGCAAGAATGGGACATTGGGTGGAAAGCCATATTTGCGCTATGACTGTTTTGTTCACATTGTCATTGCGAGGGCGTAGCCCGCGGCAATCTCATATTTCATCGAACAAATCCTTCCATCCCCCATTCATTTCATCCACTAATTTGATCTTCTTTGCTCTTGAACCACCTTTTATTTGTTTTTCTCTGGTAATAGCATTGTTGATGTCATCATAGGCTTCGAAGAATACCAATTTATCTATATTGTATTTTTTCGTAAAGCCTTCCATTAGTTTATTTTTATGTTCATCGACTCTTCTGTTCAAATCATTTGTAACACCTGTGTAAAGCACAGCATTGTTTTTGTTTGTCATGATGTAAACGTAAAATTGTTTGTTCATGAAATGTCCCTTTACATAATAAGGTACTGAGATTGCCACGGCTCCTACGTCGCCTCGCAATGACACATTAATCCTTGATCCTTGATCCTTGTCCCTTACTCCTTACAGAAAAAGAACCGGCTCCCGCAGTATCGCCTCCCTCGCCCTCATCGCGCAGGCGGCCGTTTCCGGATGCGTATCCTTTAGTGATGCGATCTGCCGTAAATTATCTCCCGTGCGCAAAACCAGCGTCGCCATGTCTCCTTCGGCAATGCCGGTGGTTTTGATGACATCATCCCAGCTTCGTCCGCGCGCCCAGTAATACATCGCTACGCCCGCCGATGGATAAAGCTGCGGACTTTTAAAACCGGCCGCTTGCAGTCGTCGTGACATGGGACGGACCGCCACCAGCATTTTGCGCAGGGCTGCCATCAGCTTATGGGGAAGCTCCGCGGTTGCCAGATGTATTTCATCGTCCCGGTCATACGCAAATACCGCCACCATCGCCGCCAGCAGTCTTTCATTGTCCACCGGAAACGCGTCTTCCCGCAGGCATTCAGCGACCAGGAGAGGATCATCCAGCCTGAGGCGGGCAGCCCAGCGGCCGTCCTCGGTGAGCCCGCCCGCCTCATCTACAAAGCCTTCCCCATGCAAAAATTTCAAATGCAACAAAAAATCCTTCCACAGCCTCTCTGCAGCGGACGTACTTTTTTTGTCAATTTTGTTCTGTTGCCAGGCCGCCAGAGATTTTTCAAATATTTTTTTTACGTCGGCAGGCGTCTGGGACAACATCAGATTCAACACCATTGCAAAGTCATTCTTCAACTGGCTTTTGATATCTTCCGGCACGGCTGACAGCATTTCTTTGATATGTCCCAGGTCCATGAACCGGCCCTGCACTGCCAGCATAAAGCCGATGTTGTCCTGTCCGCGCCTCCCCGCGCGTCCGGTCATCTGCCGGAATTCGGTTGCGGACAGCGCCGCGAAATCACGGCCGTTGAACTGATCAGAATTAAACAGCACAATGGTGCGGGCCGGGAAATTCACACCCGCGGCTATTGTGGTGGTGGCAAAAATCACCCGCAGATGCCCTCGATTCATCATATCCTCAACAAGGAGCTTCCAGGCCGGCAGTTGTCCGCCGTGGTGCGCAGCCAGTCCCGCGCTCCGAAGCGTTTTGAGCTGACGGTGGCGACCAAGGGAAGGAAAACGCTCAAGAAGATCATATAAATCATCGGCGAACGCATCATTGTCTTTCAGAGGAGGCAGCCCCGCCCGGCAGGTCAGTGCTGCATCGCATTCGGCGCGCGACTTCAAAAAGAAAATGGCAGGCAGGAGGTTGAACCGTTCCAGCACGCGGATGATTCCCGCATAATCGGGCGGGCGGCGGCTTTGCCGGTGCCGATCTCTTTTTAAAAACTCGCAGACGGCCGACCCGGCTTTTTTCCCGTCCAGAAAAGGATGCAGGCAGCCGGATGGGTGCAGAAACATCGGATACAGAGGCACAGGCCTTTTTTCTTCACGGACCACGGTGCAGGTCTTGTTGCGGATGGATGCAAGCCACGCGGCAATATCATCGCCGTTGCCGATGGTCGCCGACAACAAAAGAAGGTTTACCCGCACAGGCAGATAAATCATGATTTCTTCCCATACCACCCCCCGGTCTGCATCACCCAGGAAATGAGCTTCGTCCAGGATCACCAGATCGCAGTTCAGATCAAGTCCCTGATGCATCGCATCGTAGAGTTGATTCCGCAGAATCTCCGTTGTTCCTACAATGATCGGCGCCTCGGTGTTTTCCCTGGTGTCGCCGGTAATGATCCCGACATTCTCCGGATCGAAATGCAGACCGAACTCCACCCACTTGGAATTGGAAAGCGCCTTGAGCGGTGAAGCATACCATGCGCGTCCGCCTTTATTCATGATGGACAAAATAGCTTCCCGGGCGATCCAGGTTTTGCCGGAACCGGTGGGAGCAATCACCAGGCAATCATTTTGCCTGATGGCAGACAACGCCTGCAGCTGAAACGGATCCGGCACAAACGGGGTTTCAGACGGCCTGCCGATTTTGCCCAGCACGTTTTTAAGGGAAGGGGCAATTGCCGGCTTCATAGAGGGAGTCGGCGCGGATCGTTTGGATTTTCCCATGGAAAACGAACGCTTATGCCCTGAAGGGTTTTTCCTGTGATATCGATTTTCTATCGCCATGAAATGGTTGTAGCACAATGATGGTGAAAGGAAAACCATTCAGTGTTGATCTGCTAATCACGCCCATCACGGTTTAAATATTTCATTCATTTTTAATCAACATTGAACGTTTCTTTCAACAGGGCATGACTTTGGCGTGTTAACACCGGGAAACAACATCCCTGCATAAATCTAATATATACATTATATCATATACTTATAAAATATTATTCGCTGATTCGTTATTTGGCATGTTTATTTCATACATAAAAAGCATAAATGGCAGTTGTTCATTCAACGATTCAGGAGAAATGATGACCATGAAAAAAATGATGCAGATAGCCCTTTTAATCGGTTTTATTGTTTTGACCACGGCCACATTCACCTTCGCTCAATTTAGCGCTGCCCCGGAGGGATCTTTCCCCTTCTTCCATTTCGGATGCCTGATTATCGGCGGGCTTATTATCGTATCCCTGAAGCGTAAATACGATAAGCTGTATTTGAGCGAAGCCATTGGTTCATTTGCTCTTTACACTACCCTGGTTGCCATTTTCACGGCACCGGTTGTCGATGCTCTGAAAAACCTTTTCAGCTAAACCCTTCCCTCTATATATAGCACCAGCAGTAAAAGCCCCTGCCTATTCCGTGGCAGGGGTTTTTACGTTGGGGGCCGAAAAAACACTTTACAGCACCAATGATTTCATTTATTAAACTCCACGCTTCTGTTTTCATATAAAGAATTCTTTCTAAAGGAGATAGAAATATGGCTAAACGTGTTTACACTTTCGGGAAGGGGATCAGCGAAGGCAAAGCCGACATGAAAAACCTTCTCGGCGGCAAAGGGGCAAATCTTGCCGAAATGTCAAACCTGGGAATTCCCGTACCCTCGGGATTCACGATCACAACCGATGTCTGCGTGGAATTTTACAAAAACAACCGGAAATTTCCTGCCGGCCTGGAAAAAGAAGTCACAGCGGCACTGAAAAAAGTTGAAAATTCCATGGGGGCGATATTCGGAGATCCGGCCAATCCTCTTCTGCTGTCCGTTCGCTCCGGGGCGCGCGTCTCCATGCCGGGCATGATGGACACGGTTCTTAATCTCGGGCTGAACGATGAGACGGTTGAAGGCATCATCCGCCAGTCAGGCAACGAGCGATTCGGCTGGGATTCCTACCGCAGATTTGTCCAGATGTACGGCGATGTCGTCATGGGCCTCAAACCCGAAGACAAAGACGCCCACGATCCTTTCGAAGAAGTCATGGACGAATTGAAAGCGGAAAGAGGCGTCAAGGCGGATCTCGACCTGACCGTGACCGATTTGAAAGAACTGGTCAGCCGCTTCAAGCAGCTTATTGTAAAAAAACTCGGCCAGGAATTCCCGACAGATCCGAAAGAACAGCTGTGGGGCGCGATCGGTGCTGTATTCATGTCGTGGAACACGGCACGTGCCGTCCTGTACCGCAAGATGAACAGTTTTGACGATAACTGGGGGACCGCAGTCAACGTACAGGCCATGGTCTTTGGCAACCGCGGCGAAAGCTGCGCCACCGGTGTCGCCTTCACGCGCGATCCGGCCACCGGCGAAAACCTTTTCTACGGTGAATACCTGATCAACGCACAGGGTGAAGACGTTGTCGCCGGTATCCGCACACCGCAGCAGGTCACCCTGGAAGGATCCCGACGCTGGGCCACGGACAATAATGTGACCGAAGAAGAACGGGCTGCGAAATATCCGTCGCTCGAAGAATATATGCCTGCCGCCTATCAAGACCTGGTCAATGTCTACACCAAACTGGAACATCACTACAAGGAAATGCAGGATATCGAATTCACGATCCAGGACCAGAAACTCTGGATGCTCCAGACAAGGACCGGCAAGCGTACCGCCGCCGCCGCCGTGAAGATCGCGGTGGATATGGTCAACGAAAAACTGATCGACAAGAAAACCGCCCTTCTGCGCATCGATCCTTCATCGCTCGACCAGCTGCTTCATCCGACGTTTGACCCCGCGGCAACCCGCAACGTAATCACCAAGGGGCTTCCCGCCTCTCCGGGTGCGGGAACAGGACGCGTGGTCTTCAACGCGGATGACGCCGAAGAATGGAATAAACGCGGCGAAAAAGTCGTCCTCGTCCGCGTTGAAACCTCTCCCGAAGATCTCAAGGGAATGAGTGCGGCGCAGGGAATTTTGACCCAGCGCGGAGGCATGACCTCCCACGCGGCAGTCGTCGCCCGCGGCATGGGCAAATGCTGCGTCTCCGGCTGCGGCGATCTGGAAATCAGCTATTCGCAGAAAACGATTAAGATTAACGGCAGCGTGATTGCCGAAGGCGATTATATTTCGCTCGACGGCTCGACGGGTGAAGTCATGCTCGGTGAAGTGAAAACAAGACCTGCGGAACTCTCCGGCAACTTCGGCATCATCATGAAGTGGGCCGATGAAGCCAAGAAACTGGGCATCCGCACGAACGCCGACACACCGCACGATGCGGCCGTCGCCCGCAATTTCGGCGCGCAGGGTATTGGTCTTTGCCGCACGGAACACATGTTTTTTGAAGGCGACCGGATCAAGGCCGTGCGCGAAATGATCCTGTCCGACAATCTGGAAGGCCGCAAACGCGCCCTGGCCAAACTGCTCCCCATGCAGCGCGAGGACTTCTACGGCATCCTGAAAGCCATGGAAGGATACGGCGTGACCATCCGTCTGCTTGATCCGCCCCTGCATGAATTTGTGCCGCATGAAGAAGACAGCCAGCTGGAAATGGCCCGCGAAATGGGCATTTCTGTCGACTCCGTCAAAACCAAAGTCGCCTCCCTGCATGAATTCAATCCGATGCTGGGACACCGCGGCTGCCGTCTGGGTATCACCTATCCGGAAATTACCGAAATGCAGGCGCGCGCGATTTTTGAAGCGGCCTGTCAATTGACCAAGGAAGGCGTGGACGCCAAACCTGAAGTCATGGTTCCGCTGGTCGGCACCGTGAAGGAGCTGGCCTCCCAGAAAGAAATCATTGTGGCCACCGCTAAAAAAGTAATGGAAGAAACGGGTGTGAAAGTCGTCTACTCCGTGGGCACTATGATTGAAGTGCCGCGCGCGGC